>NZ_JAFNJD010000034.1:0-52080 GCF_017368415.1 Shewanella sp. 4t3-1-2LB | reverse complement strand
ATGAACACCGATTCTGGAAATGATGGTCAAAGTGTTCAGATTGAAATCAGTATGGGTGTTCACGTTCAATCAGTAGAGGTGTTCACGTTCCGTCAGAATGAGTGTTCATGATCGGCCGGAATACGCAAAGAGAAGCTGACATATATCGTACATTCTTCTACTAAGAGTTCCGCGATTTTCTATCTGCAAAAATCTTCCAACCACCATTTCTATATAGAATGCTGTATTCACTTGCTTCCCGATAATATTTCGATTGGCACCGTAATGTTCAGCTAAAATCTGAATGCCTTCTTCGAAGAAAACATTGTAGAAGTTATAAATCAATGAGGACAAGGCTTCAAACACATGGCTATTATGTGCAGATTGCATTGCAAAACCGAGCAAATATTTAGCACCTCGCTTCATATCTTTCTCTTCATTCTCATGTCCTTGCCAAGGGCAATCCGCATACATCATTCCACGCAGTAGCTGATTTAGGTCATGCTGTAAACCGATATAACGGTCATTAACATCATTCAAAGCTATTTTATGTGCTTCTGGTGCTAGCAGGCACCAAAGTGCCCATATAGCATCATAATCACCTTCTTTTTCTACAGCGACATGATAGGCAAGTGTTAACGAATAAATGAAGCTGGGAGCTTTTGAGCACCCTAATACCAATAGATCTTTAAAGGGCATGAAGTTATTGTTTCTTGAAGAAACAACATGTTCAGAGAGACAGTCTTGAATCTGCTTCTTAATTTCATGATTTATTTTTTCATCACCACTCGAACGATGGTTTTGATACTCCGTATCAAATACAAAACCTATTAACCTATTGACCAACTGAATCTGTATCTCGTCCTTAGTACAGTAAGGAACCATTAGCATTGGTAAATGAATAAACCACGAACAGTGGCTTTCCAAAGATATATCGTTAACTGAAAGCTTAAACTTTCCCTCAACCAAGTCGTTACGAAAAGCTGTTAATAGATCATTCCATTTTTCGAGTGCGGCTTGCAATTCAGCACCTTGCAAATGATAAAACCTACGTACCTCACTATCTTCCCTTCGTAATCTGGCATACTCAACTATTCCACCTATACAACGGGATGCTAATTCAGCGTCTCTAGACCAAAGAAACTCTCTTACTCCCTTAGCTGCACAAGCACTAACGTTCAGGTTCTCATGCGTTAATGCTGTAGCTAACGCAAATTTCAAATGTTCTATTTCTTCTGAATCTAGATCTAAATCAAGTAACTTAGGTAAGACAAATGCACATGCTCCAGAGCCATAATAATCAGTCTTATCATGTGCAGCTATCCCATTCATATTGTCTGCGTGCATGAATATTGACTCTAGGATAATTCCTAAGCACCATTTTTTATCTTCATCGCTCAATTCTAAAAGAACATCACGGACACAAACTGCTGCAACAGTTGTTATTGTGCCAACAGCCATATCGGCAAAGTTGTGAATTTCACCTTTTTGGAGGGCGCTGAGCAATCCCTTAGTAGCTATTAACGCATCCTGATATGAAGAGAAGTATTTTTCTTCTAGTAATTTCTCATCAAATAGTTTTCTACCCCATAAGTTTAAACTAGTTACGGTGTTATCCATTGCATGCTTTTCATTAAACTCTTGTTGATCCAGCTTTAAATCTTCCGGAAGCTCTGATGAGCTTTGAAACAATACTCGGTCATTTTCCTTGTCTTCAACTACTTCCCAAGTCCTTGTATCGACTCTGTGCACCATATACCGAAGGCTTTTTTCATTCCTTACAGTAGCTTCATTTTTCAATTCATCAACAATTTTTAAAACATCATCCCTTAGCTCATTTACGAACTGAAGTCTTGTTAATAAGGTTTCTAATGACTCTTTTCTCCATGGTCTAAGTGCTGCTGCTCTTCTCTCTTCTATGTATATTTTCGACAATCCATCCCTATCAAGGCCAAAGAAATGCATCTCATTCCTACCCATTTCTTGTGTCATTCGAATCAAATCTAAATGGTATAATTCTGCAGTTTTAAGTAAAGGTAAGGCGGCTTTACCTACTTTATAAGGGAAACCTGTGGCCACAGAAGATAAAACAGATGTAGGCATTACTGAATTACTAGAGCGAAGAACATAATCAAAAATCCAATCTATTTCATTATTCTCACCACAATTGTCAACGTACTCAACTAACCAGTTCTCCAACGCCATAAGAGCACTCTGTAATAAGTAGGGCAACGTAGACTGTCCTCTATATCCCTTCCAGAGGTGAGGAGATGCATACTGTTTAACTACTGAACCATCGTTCAGGGTTATATCGACTTGTTTAGCAACTGTTTCGAAGGCGTAAATAGTGTCTTCTTCATTGTCTTGAGGTTTGGAAAATTCCGATTCTGAATACTTTTGTGCCGTCACATTGCACAATCTAATAATGAAATCTAAGCCTAGCCTTGGCTTAAATTGAAGAAGATATTTGAAAGGGCCTTTGGCACCGCTTGCAGGAAAAAAATCTCGCTCTGTATCTAGCCCAAATGATTCCTCTACGTCTACTCGATATGAACCGTAGCCATACTCATTCTCTTCGGCTTTTTCCAACAGCCACTCATGCATTGAAAGTTTAACTACGAAGTCAGGATAAAACTTGCACAACATAGGAACATTGAGGCCTATAAGCGCTAAACTACTCAGTTCATCAACATAACTTAATCGCCTAGGCCTTATCTTGGAGATGAAAACGTCCTGTTTCATCAATTCATCAAAATCATCTTTAATGGCTGTTGAAACTTTTAATAAAGCATTTAATATTTTTTTTCTTTCCCCCTCGCCACGATATGAATCTTTGACCTTTTCAAGGAGCCATAAACTTAAAAGACCAACCTTTTCAGACGCTTTTGGCAACTCATCATGTATATTAATAAGGCTAGACCATTCATCTATCAATTCAATAACTTGAGTACGCACAGAGCTACTCAAATTAGCTTTTTCCTCATAAATAAAATGGAATAGTGCTCCCCAACCTTCTCCATATGGTTTTAGGAACAGGGATTTTAGCAACCCCGACTTTTTATCTTTTATCAGTAGTCCGTTGTATAGAGATATTGGTCTTTGGCACGTTATTCTGAGAATAAAACAAAACCGTGTCAAAAGAGCACAATCATCTTTAAGAAGCTGGCGCTTAAGTAAATTAATAAATCTTCCAGGAGAGTCATGCTGCATAATTGCAGAAATTGCCTCGTCCTTCCAATAACTCTCTATCTCGTCCGAAGATAATAAACCTTCTACAAATTCATTAGTCGTATCATCAAATTTTAGTTTCCTATACAGCCATAACCTAAATGCCCTACTTATCGCCGGTTCACTTCCAATTTTTAACAAAAAGCTCGCAATATTATGGTAATTATCAGAATACTCTCTATCTATGAACTCCTCTAAAGCCCAATCTTCTAAAACATCATGCATAGGACTTACAGTAGATGATTTTTGATCCCTGTAGATCAAATGGTCTTCTTCCAACTTTGCGATTACTTCTGGGTCAAAACCGCTTGCTCTGACACCAAAGAGCATTTTTTTAGCTCTCTCTATTGCTATGTTAATAAAGGTTGCTCTTCTTCTATCTGGCATCCCTGATTTTCTATCAGCTTCTTTTGCAATGACAGTCCTCCACACTGTATCCTTAAAGTCTTCCTCAGTATCTCCAGTCCCAAATTGAGCGCCATTTTTTATGGCTCTTACAGCAATCTCAATAAAAAATGGTATTCTTAGTAGTTCTACTAATGAGTTATTAGATACTAAAGATTTTAGCTCTGGAATATGCTCGCAAACTTGCTCGACTTGACTATCTTCAAGCCCTTCAATATTCACGCTACTAAATTTTATAGAGCAAGGCTGTAGGAAATTAAATGAGAGCTGTTGATAAGCATAATCCCGACCAGTAGCAATGATAGTCCAACCTGGCTGTTTTTTAATGTATTGCAATAGCTCAACAAAAGTATTTGGATAATTTAGTTCTAAAACTTTTTCTAGGGACTCTATCACCAGCACCTTTTCTTGAAGCAATGAGAAATGACTTTCAATTTCTCCCAGGGAAGAGGTGATTCCCATAGAGGTAAAAACTTCATTTAAATGATTTTTATCTAAATCTTCGGCTCTTAAGTAAAAAACTGGGACATCTATATTTTTTGTTGCGACAAAGTCTTTAACAACGCCTGATTTTCCAGCCCCTCTCTCGCCGGTAACAAATACAAACTCACTATCCATGTAACAGTTAGATATTTCTAATAATTGTTCCGATCTATCCACATGAAATGAATTTATAGTTGTCGATATACCGTCAAAAATATGCTGACTTCGTTCGTAAAACTTTATTAAGTCATTATCAAACGGTATGCTAATTGATTTATTAAATAAAATCTTGACATCTTCTGGTATATTATTTTTAGTTAAAACACCTGCATTCTGATTGAAACTTTGAACACAGGTGACAAGTCTAGCTAAAACTAGAGAGGGCAACTCGTCTGAGTAACACTGAATCAATGAACATAGTAAGTTTGCTACGATTGAATGTTCTGCGTCTAAGTCGAAAGGCAATATCTGAAAAGATTTTAAAAATGACCATAATTCATCTTCTGAGATAGCCACTCCATTGTTAGCAGAAGTAAGTTGATTCCTAAAGATTTCTAACCTTTCTAGCTTCGCTTTACTGGTAAATCCTTCGGTCCTAGATTTCCTTAAAAAGTCCTCTGAACTCGATGAAAACTTAGCCCATTCAAGTAACGGCAAAGTATTTTTAACATCATTCTTGGCTAAATTTCCTGTTATTAACGCGATAGAATCTCTTTCCGCATCGAAACCTAATCCTTTAAAGTCAGACCAAGCACTATTTATCACTTCTGCAAACATCGAATCTGTTGAGCCACTAATAGTTATTTCATGCTTAATCTGAGCGAAAATCTTACTATCATTACCTGATTTATCAGTAGCAACCAATACGAAATCATCAGTATTTACACCATCATATTTGTTCTGAAACTTTAACTCTTTAGCCCTCATATAGTTACTCAAACAAGGAACACAAGATTTAGTTAATAAGGATAGCGCGAAAGCTGCTTGAACTCTTGTTTCGAAATTAACGCCTCCACCACCAGTAGAAAATGGGTTACTTTGTTTTTTTATTTCTAAACTCATTTTATATTCTCCCTGAAGGTGGAATCTCTTTGTCAAACGGCCGGAGGATTTTCGCAGTTTCAGTATTAGAAGGCAGCTCAGCTCCCTCTAAAGGGGCTTTATCAACGCCGACCATCTGTATACCTTTCTGCCGCACGTGGAAGGCGATTTGTTGCCAGCGGCGTAACCATTGAGCTTCTTTTCTCTTGTAAGCTTCTAGTTCCGCTTTGAGGCGATCCACCTCTACCTGAAGCTCTTCCGCCTCTTTCGTTGCCTGCGCTTTGGTTTTCACGAGGCCACCCGACAATGCTTGTTTGGCATTGTCATAAGCGGCTTTAATTTCAGATTTGGCTTGGAGTGACTGACGACTAAAGCCAAAACGTTCTTCGAGAACAGCCCAGGTGAGTTTTGCTCCAAGCTCGCCGAGTGCCCAGCGATCCAAATCAGCTACGATTGTATTGATGTCACTATCGGACATGCGCCTAAAGCGCTTAACCATGCTCTACCTCGTTCAAATATTGTTCGGGATCAAAGTGTTCTACCCCGTTATCAGCCAGTTGCACAGCTAGCGTTTTGAGTTTTTTATCGTTATGAGCTATCCAATCAGCGCTCTTTTTGGGCTTGTTACTACTTAACTGTTTCTCAGCATTTTTTCGGGCCAATACGGTAAGGGTATATTGGCGCTTCTGCTCGTCCAGCCTACCCTTATCATCCTTGACCCACACGTAGTCTTTACAATCTGCCGAACATTGTAAATGGCGCTCGCAGGGTGTTTGAGAAAAGTTGTGAACGCAGATACCTGTACCGACATCATGCACGGCCTGAATTCGTGCTTTAAGAATAGCATCCTGCACTTCTACCGGAACTACTTTGAGTTGCTCAGCCAATAGACCACCGACCAAGCCTTTTTTGATATCTTCGCGGAGCATCAGTGCACGTTTTTCTCGGGATGTATGCTGATAGGCTTTGGTGTCCCTGGGATTGGTTCGCCCAAACCATTCGGTTTGCATAAGATCACTTAACCCACCTTCATCAAGTAAAGTATTGAGCGTGTGGCGGAAGTGGTGACTGGTAAAATCTACCTCGATACTATTGGAAGCGTATTCAGCAGCAAGGGCAGGGAAATAACGGAGAAATGTGGTGAACATAGACTGGCTACAGCTTGTAGCTAACCAGTGAGCATAGCTTCCAGTAGAAAGTCCCAATGAGCGAATAAATAAAAGATCTTTCAGATAGTATTCTTTACCAAATTGATCAATATGGAATGCTCGTAGTAGTTTTTCAGAAAAGTCTCTAAAACAATACGCTTTGACAGCGTCCTTATTTGTGTAGCAAATAGGGTTATTTGGCTTTTTCCCTTGCTTGGTCACTCGCTCATGGTCCTGCCAAACAAGACCAATCTTTCGAATCCATCCAGTAGAACAAATGGTATTGCTGCTTATCCCCATTTTTAACAGGTCATCAATGTATAACTTTCTTTTCTCTGGAATTTTATTCAAAAAACGAATATCGGGGCCGCGAGAACGATGCATTTCCTCTGCGGTAATTCTCACCGAATCTGTTGCCGCGCGTACCTCATCAAGTACATCTTTAACTATTGTTACGACCTCTGACGGCAAGTAGAGTTTTCTTTTAGGTGTAAATAGATCACCGAGACTAGCCTTTCGAGGGAAATATTCTATGAAGGCTTTTTGGTCTTGGTCTAACGTAACTTCTTGAAGCGGAAGTAATGAAATCTCACTAAAGCGGCGGCCAGTACAAGCAAGCAGAGTCAATATCAGGACATACAATCTGTATTTATGTTCTTTTGGAACCGTCAAATAGAGCTCACCGATAACCCGAAACACGGCAGGAGCAACAAGCTTCTCGGATTTGGTCTCCAGAACTTCAGGATCATCCAGCCTTTTATGATTCAGACCTCCTGTATTCACTGGGCGTACCATCTTCGAATATTTATACTGCAACAGCACCCTGCACAAACCATTAGCATCACAGTGTGCAGCGAACTCTGCAACATGCTTGTGAAGGTTGTAGGCAGTGGTGTCACTGTAGTGTTTTGAAATTAATCCACACGCATCGTCTAGCGCTTCTGGCGTGAGTTTGGTCAGTTCCTGCCCCAGTTGGTTAGCTGCAAATGAGATATACCCAACAGCGGTAATGAAGTTACGCTGATTGGGTGTTGATTGATGTTTTCTGTGGAATCGAAGAATCAGTAATGCCTTGGCAACCTCCTCCCAGTCATGACGTAGAGGTTCTGAGCCAAGTTTAGGGGGAAGCGTAAAAGCAAACGACGCAGTTTTGGCGTTTTTACCCGTAAGCTTGACTAGGCGGCCAGCATTCACTTGCCACACAGGATTACCCCAAAAAACCGACTCAAACCCTTCCAGCTTCATTAGCTTAGCTTTATCGACCAAAGCCTGGGTATTTGCCTTTCTATCGCGCTCAAGACGATCAATGAAGGGAATAACCTTGGCCTTACGATTTGAGCGACCATCAGACATTGCTACCTCCTTCTTCACAAAGCTGTGCCACCTGTGCAACCGCAGCTATCACCTCATCAAGCTGTATGCCCAATCGTGCATTCTCGTACTTTTTTAAACGCTCTTCACGATCGACCAGAAGACACTCCAAAACATGCTCATGATCAGCATGACGATAAGGCTGAAATTTAGGGCACAAATAACATGAATAAGGAGGATCAAGGTGGCAGACACTAGACTCTCCACACACACCAATATCAGACTGATCATCTGGATTTTGCTCATCGACAAACGTCAGGTGCTTGTCATCTCGCTCACCATTGATAGCGTCTTCATCATTATCAATAAGCTTACCTTTGAAGAAATTGAGGTACTTCGAGAATCCTTTTGCCATCGACTTGTCGAGATGCTCAACAACTGCTCCCGCAACATCAAAATATACCCCTACATGCTGGGTATCCGTATGGTCTAATATCCTGGCTAGCTCACGCTTGCTGATTCCCTCTGTCGCCAGGCCTGTTGCCAAGGTGTATCGTAACCTCCTTGGTGTGACATACATTAATTCACCAGTAAGAGGGGAAATTATGTTATGACGTTTTGTAAAGGCTGTAATTAAACGAGATATATCCCCGCTCGTCATATTGAAAATATGCTCTAAATCTAGAGAATGCATGGCAACGCGGTTACCGCTTGTTTTTATTAGAAGAGGTCGATTCTCTGGGGTAGAGAAGTCTTTACCTTTAAAGCTAAGAGGCACTAAGTTATTTTTCTCGACAAGATTTTCTAGAATTCTTCCGAAATGGGGATCTAAATATTCATCCATCAGGTCATCGCGAGGATTAACAAATCTCTTCTTAATACGCGGCATCCGAATGATATAACAGGGGTCTTCGTTCGATGGATCAAGCTTAACGAGATCACCTTCCCTTAGGTATGTCAGGTTTGCGGGGTTTCGGCCGAAAGCTAGTGACAAAGCCATAACAGCCTTTTGCTGGAGATGCTCAAACTCTAGGCTCTTGTCCTCTTTTAGCGCAGCAATCAAAAGAGGGAGCTCTAAGGATTTATGTAATGGCCCCATATCGGGGTCGGACATCCTAACTGCCTCTCCTTTAGGACCTCCGGGTATAACCATTGCTTCAAGTTCAGCTGCATAGGCATCTGAAAATGTACTATCTGAAATGTTGTCAGAACACCAGATATACCACCGAATTGGCATATACATTGTCCAAAGCTTGTGCCGAGTGCGCTGAATGTTGATAGAGTTTTCAAATAAATCAATAAGATGATCTTTAGCACTTTCCGGTTGATTATCTTTCCCCCAATCCCTAAGAACGAGCCTCCATACATCACGAAAAACTTTGTATCCAGCGGATGTTGAAGTACGCCTAACTTGGTCAGACACATAGTGCTTCAACGCATTTCTCAGCTGTAAATTTGAGACTTTGCCAAAATCGAGTGTTGAGTGGCCACGAATCACTATGGGGAGCAACCATTGATCGCCTGATATATCAATTGTTTTCCCCTCTCGAGTAACCAAGATCTGCATCTCAGACCAAGACTGATCTACAGATTGTGTTTTCGATAAGTTCGTACTCACTTTGGCTACCTCTCGGACATCATATCTGCCTGATAACGCCTCAATGACTTAACCGCCTGCTCCTCCACTTCTTGGGCAATATAAATATCTTGTGAATCTAAACTACTATCGCCACGCAGAAAGGCCAGCGCTTCTCGTCTGCGCTGCTCATCCATTCCTGAAGCTCTAAGAACCCTCTCAAGCCGGGATGAGAATGTGTGCCTAAGAGACTTGGCCGTTAAGTTTTCGGGAAGACGATCAACATATTGCGTTCGCAATAACTGAAAAAACTGTGTAATTGAGGATTGTGACAGGGGGACTCCCTCATCACTCAAGATTAAATAGTCTGATTCATGGTTACTTTTGCTTTCAAGCACTTCACGCCAAGTAATAATGTACTCATTTAATGTAAAAGCAAACTGCCGACTCTCAATCGGAATAAGTCTACCATTACGCTTTATTTGAGGCCTCGGCCGCCTCACATCCAGTGGGTCTGCTGGTCTACGCTCAATCTTTATCGCCGAAATCGCACCAACTTGAACATCTTCTACCCTAAGGCTAAGCAGTTCACCTGGCCTTAGACCACAAAACAACATTAACCCTAC
The DNA here is from genome assembly GCF_017368415.1 of Shewanella sp. 4t3-1-2LB. Classification (NCBI taxonomy): domain Bacteria; kingdom Pseudomonadati; phylum Pseudomonadota; class Gammaproteobacteria; order Alteromonadales; family Shewanellaceae; genus Shewanella; species Shewanella sp. 4t3-1-2LB. Next base: position 42,283 of record NZ_JAFNJD010000034.1, on the reverse strand, counting down.
AGACACATAGTTTCTAAACTTTACAGCAGGATCTCGTCCAAATCCTTGCTTAGCATCGGGATGCAACACGGCAAGCAGGAAGTCAACCTCTACCTCATTTAGCCCCTTACGAAGGCTTTTCTTCATTGGTGTGGCAGACATAAAGCTGCCTTCCAACATTTTTAGAAAGAATGACTTTCGCTCTCTCAAACGTTCATAGTCTAGGGAAGACAAAGGCAACTGGCTTATCAATACGTCCATACACCAACTGATAAATTGTCTAATAGTCGTTAACCGTTGATTAAAGGTATTAGGCGCTACTAAATTTATACGTCCATTGGCCTGATCAATTCTTAACGCTTCGACCAAGCCACCTTTTAATTCTGCTTCGTTGAATGAGTTCTGAGCCAGCAATTTCGCAGATAGGTCATAATTCGATTTATCCAGCCAGCGATAGAGCACTGATAGCTCTCTCAAATTCCGAACCAATGTATTTGTACTGAGGGAGCGTCTGGCAAGAATAAACTCATTAGGTAAGACAACTGGCATACCAGAATCATCCAGCATCATTGGTATCTGTTCGCCCGTTTCGTGTGTGACTAGCTCTATTTTCATTGCACCACCCTTATTGACAAAATAAGAGTAGCTACAAAATTTTATCTTTACAACTTTTAAAGTTATACGATTTTATAAAAACACAAAGTCACATAAAACGAAAAAGCCCTTCAAATGTTTACACACTTAAAGGGCTTAATTTTTCATTTTTATTCTTTAAAACCAATTAGTTAATTAGACTAATTTAAGAAATATTTAACAGTAATTACTTTATGTCATTCAGAACGGGATATCGTCATCCCAGCCATCATCCAGATCTGGTGTGTAGTTCTGCTGTGGCTGCTGTTGTGGATTTTGTTGTGGCTGCGGTGCCGGGCGCTGCTGTGACTGTGGTTTAGGTGCATAACCACTGCTTTGCTGCGGTTGATAAGCAGGAGCAGATTGCTGTGGCGCATTATATTGCGATGCTGGCTGCGCGGCGGGTTGAGACTCAGAATACTGTGGCTGAGATTGTTGTGGCGCCGCATACTGGCTGCCACCTTGTGGGGCACCATAACCACCGCCCATATTGCCACCCTGAGCTGGCGCACCACCCTGATTCTGCGGACGGCCCCCCAGCATCTGCATGCTGCCCTGCATATCAACAACGATCTCGGTGGTGTAGCGATCCTGACCGCTCTGATCTTTCCATTTACGAGTTTGCAGACGGCCTTCGAGATATACTTGCGAACCTTTACGTAGATATTCCCCGGCGACTTCTGCCAGTTTGCCGAAAATTACCACACGATGCCACTCGGTCCGTTCCTGCTGCTGTCCCTGCTGATCCTTCCAAGTATCACTGGTCGCTACGGTGATATTTGCCACAGCATTGCCGTTTGGCATATAGCGCACCTCTGGGTCCTGTCCCAGATTGCCCACCAGAATTACCTTGTTAACACCACGACTGGCCATGAAAATCTCCTGCGATTCTTAATCTTTTATGTTGAGCTTAATTGGCAGAGCCTAGCACAGCTCGCGCCGCCGTTAAATCGAATTGATCGTTGACCTTGAGGTAAGCAACCTTTTCTTCAAGCACGACAATAGCTTCGGCTACACCATCCAATTGCGACAATTTGGCGGCCATCTGCTTTGCTTGCTCGCGGCCTTGAACGGCCGCTTCCAAGGTATAGCTTTTGAGTAGTGTGGGGTTACGCATACCAAAGGTTAACCCAATCCAGATCAGCATCAGCACCACGGCAACCACAAACACACCGACTGAACCCAACAGCTGGTAGGCACCACCGCCAAACAAACCGCCACAGAATGCGCCGAGAAACTGACTGGTGGAGTAAACGCCCATTGCGGAGCCTTTAGCACCTACCGGACAGAACTTGGAGATTAAGCTCGGCAGAGAGGCTTCCAGATAGTTAAAGCCGGTAAAAAAGGCGATAACGGCGATACTTAGCGCCACCAAGCTGTGGGGCAAGGAGGCCATCAGGCTGAGTGCCAGCACCATAATTACCAGTGCAATCTGGAACATCTGTTTGGTATTTTGCCGTTTCACGCCAATGATGATCATCGGCACCATCAACATAAAGGAGCCGACAAACGCCGGGAAATACAGCATCCAGTGTTTTTCTTTAACAAGCCCAGCATCCACCAGATCCAGCGGTAACGCGACAAACACGGCCGTCAACACCAGATGCAACAGGAAGATCCCGGCGTCTAGGCGGAACAGTTGCGGATCTTTCAGCATTTGCAGCAGCTTGCCGGTCTGCGCCAGCGTATCGCCAGCGGGCGCATGATGCACCGGATTGGGCACTAACAGCTGCATGATAATCATGCCAACAATGGCCAGCACACCGGTGAGACCAAATAAACCGCTGAGGCCAAGATGTTGCGCCACTACCGGCCCCACCAACAACGCCACGGCAAACGAGCCACCAATGCACATGCCAATAATAGCCATCACTTTGGTACGCTGTTCATCACGCGTTAGGTCCGCCGCTAAGGCCAGCACTGCTGCAGCAATAGCCCCCATGCCCTGTATGGCGCGGCCTGCCACAACGCCGTAGATACTGGTGGACATGGCGGCCACAACGCTACCGATAGCAAATAAGACGAGACCGCCGAGGATCACTGGTTTGCGGCCGATTTTATCTGACAAAATTCCCATGGGAATTTGTAATAGCGCCTGCGTCAGACCATAGGCGCCGATAGCAATTCCCACCCACAACGGTGAGAATCCCTGCAGATGTTGTCCATACAGTGCGAACACCGGCATGATCATAAACAAGCCCAGCATGCGTAATCCAAACACGCCGGCTAAGGAGAAGGCGACTCTTTTCTCTGTTCCGGAAAGTCCAGCATTGGCCATGTTGTTTTTGCCCTGAGTTCAGTTTTATTTAAGGAAAGGAGATGCAGTTTAACACGAAGCTTTTTTCCCGCCCAAAGGGAAATCCCACCGTTGCGATCACGATTTGGTAGTAAAAGATAAATTAGCGAGTTATCAAAAAGATAGTCTGATTAAATTACGTTAATGTTATGATCCTCACGAAGCAATGTGCGAAACGACAGCGAAAGCAACAATCACCAGAAACGGTGGTTTGGCGAAGACAACAAAACACCCGCATTACGCGGGTGTTTGCAGCAGAGTTACGCAATTACAGGGATGAACCTGTCCCCGAACCATGATAGCGGGATAACCAGTAGGCATACTGTTCTGGCAGCACCGAGGCCGGTTTTTCAACGCCGAGAGCTTGGGCTATCTGCATCGGATAATGAGGGTTAACAAGATGAGCGCGGCCAATCATCACCAACTCAATCTGCTTGTCTGCTACTGCCTTTTCTGCCATTAACGGATTATCAAGACACCAACCAGTGGCTACAGCCAGTTCGGCTTCGCGTCCGACTTTGGCCGCAATTGGTACCATAAAACCAGGCCCCCACGGAACATTAGCATTCTGGGTGGAGAAGCCCATGCTGACATTGAGCATATCCAAACCAGCATGTTTAAACTGCCGAGCTAATTCAATGGACTCCGCCAAAGTTTCTTCATCGTGACCATCGAATTCAATCACCCCAAAACGGGCAGTCAGTGGCAGATGCTCTGGCCAGACTTCACGCACGGCTTGCAACGTTTCTAGTAAGAAACGGCTACGCCCGACAAAATCACCACCATAAGCATCCGTACGTTGATTAGCCACACGTGAAAAAAAGTTCTGCGCCAGATAACCGTGGGCAAAATGCAGCTCCAGCCATTCAAAACCTGCGGTAAGCGCCCGCTGGGCAGCCGCCACAAAGTCCGCTTTGACCCGCTGGATATCATCAAGGGTCATCGCCTGTGGCACCTTGGATAATCCGCCGCCAAACGCGATAGCAGATGGCGCGATGGTGTCCCAGCCATTAGGTTGATCAGAAGGGATATGATCGTCCCCTTCCCAAGGACGGTTAGCACTGGCTTTACGCCCAGCATGACCGATTTGAATTCCGGGAACCGCCCCACTGGCTTTTATCGCTTTGGCAACCCGTGCCATCCCCTGAATCTGACCATCTTCCCAAAGTCCAGTACAGGCGGGTGTGATCCGGCCTTCGGGAGAAACCCCGGTAGCTTCAACAATCACCAGCCCCGCACCGCCGCGAGCAATAGCGGCATAATGCGCTTCATGCCAGTCAGTAGTGTAACCATTGACAGCGCTGTACTGACACATAGGTGGCACGGCAATACGGTTACGCAGTGTCACACCTTTTAGTGTGTAGGGAGAAAAAATTGCAGTCATAACTACCTCATCAACGGATGCAATATCAAAATTTATTGGTATCAGTTTAGAGAGTCACAACTATAATATGAACAAGCATTAAATTATGGTTTTGATAAATTATACTTATGATTAATCCAGTATGGTTACGAACATTTGTGGCACTGAGTGAGATGAAAAATTTTACTCGCACAGCCGAACGCTTGGGAATTACGCAAGCAGCTGTCAGCCAGCAAATGCGGCAACTGGAACGGCAGTTTGGCAAATTGTTGATCCGTCGTGGCCGCGAGATGCAGCTAACGCCCGCGGGTGTTGCACTGCTCCAATATCAGCAAGAGATGGAAACTGCCGAAAACCGTTTACAGATGCGCTTAACTGAGGCAGAAGCTACTTGCGGTGATATTGGCATAGTTTCCACGGGTAGTATCGGTCTGCGCTTGTATCCACTGTTGCTGGATCTACAACAGCAGCACGTTGGGTTGATCATTCGTCACCGTTTTGCCCCCGATACCGAAGTGCTGGAAGCCGTGTTAAGTAATCACTATGAGCTTGGCTTAACCAGTAGCAAGCCGGACGATCCCCGTCTCCTTGCCAGCTGTTTTACCAAAGAGCCGTTAGAGTTAGTCGTTCCAGCCAACAAAACAATTGATAGCTGGCAGGACTTAATACAACTGGGATTTATCGATCATCCTGATGGTCGCTCCATGGCTACCCGCCTGTTAAGCCGCTGTTTTCCAGGTAATCCAGGCATTAGCAGTTTACCTGTCACTGGATTTAGCAATCAGGTACGCCTGTTATTGGAGCCGATCGCCAGAGGCTTAGGATTTACGGTATTACCTCATTTTGCTCGGATATCTTTCGCCAACCAACAGGCCATCAAGGTCATGGAAACCTCGGTATCTGTGGTCGATACACTATGGCTGATCCATCGTAAGGAATGGCCCTTATCCAGTCGTGCTGAAAACGTGGTGAGTTACCTGCGTCAGGCGCTACATTGCACCGTAGACGTCCCTATATAGCGGTTAAAAGCCTTTAATTCAAAAGGGCTTTACCGCTATACCATTGCACTGTGCCCACAGTTAAAATAGCGGGCAATTACTAGGAGATGGCGGCAATTTATGCGATACTGATCGTCTTTTTCTTCGGTCAGCAGTCAGCTATTTCAGCGATGGATAAGATAGAAATTCGTGGTGCCCGCACCCACAACCTGAAAAATATCAATCTCACGATTCCTCGAGATAAATTGATTGTTATCACGGGGTTATCTGGTTCCGGTAAATCCTCACTGGCGTTTGACACACTCTATGCCGAAGGGCAGCGCCGCTATGTGGAGTCTTTGTCGGCCTATGCCCGTCAGTTCCTGAGCCTGATGGAGAAGCCCGATGTGGATCATATCGAGGGGCTGAGTCCAGCGATCTCCATCGAACAGAAATCCACGTCGCATAACCCGCGCTCCACCGTCGGCACCATTACCGAGGTGTACGATTACCTGCGTTTACTGTATGCCCGCGTTGGCGAGCCGCGCTGCCCAATCCACGGCGAAGCATTGGCCGCGCAAACCGTGAGCCAGATGGTGGATCAGGTGCTGGCATTGCCGGAAGGTGAACGCCTGATGCTGCTGGCCCCAGTGGTACAGGGCCGCAAAGGCGAGCACGTGAAACTGCTGCAAAATCTGGCGGCGCAAGGCTATATCCGCGCCCGTATTGATGGTGAAGTCTGTGACCTTTCCGATCCGCCGGAACTGGAACTGCAAGTCAAGCACACCATCGAAGTGGTGGTAGACCGCTTCAAAGTGCGCGCCGATCTGCAACAGCGGCTGGCGGAATCGTTTGAAACCGCACTGGAACTCTCGGGCGGCATTGCCACAGTGGTCAGCATGGATAACACCGAGGCGGCACCACTGCTGTTTTCGGCTAACTTTGCCTGCAGCCAGTGTGGCTACTCTATGGCGGAACTGGAGCCACGGTTGTTCTCCTTTAACAATCCGGCCGGCGCTTGTCCGACTTGCGATGGTCTGGGTGTGCAGCAGTTTTTTGATCCAGAACGGGTAGTCACCAACGATGAATTGTCGCTGGCGGGCGGTGCCATTCGCGGTTGGGATCGCCGGAATTTTTATTACTTCCAGATGCTGACGTCACTGGCCGAGCACTACCATTTCAAGGTGGAAACCCCGTTTTGTGATTTGCCACAGAAAGTTCGTGATATTGTGCTGCATGGTTCGGGGGATGAAAAAATCGCCTTCCGTTATATCAATGACCGTGGCGACGTGGTGATACGCAATCATCCGTTTGAAGGCATCCTGAATAATATGGATCGCCGCTACCGCGAAACCGAATCCAACTCGGTGCGTGAAGAACTGGCCAAATACATTAGCAACTGCCCTTGTAAAACCTGTGGCGGCTCACGCTTGCGTGAAGAAGCGCGCAATGTGTTTATTGGCGATGTCAGCCTGCCACAATTAACCGACTGGTCCATCGGCCATACCAGTCGCTACTTTGCCGAGCTGCAATTTAGCGGACAAAAAGCACAGATTGCCGAGAAGATCCTCAAAGAGATCCAAGATCGGTTGGGTTTTCTGGTGAATGTGGGGCTGAACTACCTGTCGTTGTCACGCTCTGCCGACACGCTTTCAGGCGGGGAAGCCCAGCGTATCCGCCTAGCCAGTCAGATTGGTGCTGGTCTAGTGGGGGTGATGTATGTGCTGGATGAACCGTCCATTGGCCTGCATCAGCGCGATAATGAACGGCTGTTAAGCACCCTGACCCATCTGCGCGATCTCGGTAATACCGTGATTGTGGTGGAACATGATGAAGATGCCATTCGCAGCGCCGATTACATTGTCGATATCGGTCCCGGAGCGGGAGTCCACGGCGGCGAGGTGATCTGCGCAGGAGATCTCAACACTATCATAGAATGTGAGCAGTCACTTACCGGACAATACCTATCAGGCAAGCAGAAGATCACCGTGCCCGGGCCGCGTACCGTGTGTGACCCTAACAAGATGATCAAGTTGTATGGCGCCAAAGGTAATAACCTCAAGAATGTGGATTTGGAGATCCCGGTTGGACTGCTGACCTGCATCACCGGAGTCTCCGGCTCTGGTAAATCAACGCTGATCAACGACACCTTCTTCCGTATCGCCCATAAGATGTTGAACGGTGCGACCGTCAACGAACCCGCGCCTTATGACCGCATTGAAGGCATGGAACTGTGCGATAAAGTGGTGGATATCGACCAGAGCCCGATTGGCCGCACCCCGCGTTCCAATCCGGCCACCTATACCGGCATTTTTACGCCGATCCGCGAACTGTTTTCCGGTACCCAGGAAGCACGTACTCGCGGCTATCAGCCGGGGCGTTTCTCCTTTAACGTCAAAGGCGGCCGCTGCGAAGCCTGTCAGGGGGACGGTTTGATTAAAGTGGAGATGCACTTTCTGCCGGATGTGTATGTACCCTGTGATGTGTGTAATGGCAAGCGTTATAACCGTGAGACCCTGGAAGTAAGATATAAGGGTAAAAGCATTCATGAAGTGCTGAACATGACGGTGGAAGAAGCCCGCAGCTTCTTCGATGCGGTACCGGCGATTGCCCGCAAGCTGCAAACCCTGATGGATGTTGGGTTGTCCTATGTGCAACTGGGACAGAGCGCTACCACACTGTCGGGCGGTGAAGCGCAGCGGGTGAAGTTAGCCAAGGAGCTGTCAAAACGCGATACTGGTCAGACTTTGTACATTCTGGACGAACCCACAACTGGCCTGCACTTTGCCGATATTCAGCTACTGCTGGATGTACTGCACAAGCTTAAAGCCCAAGGCAACACCATTGTGGTGATTGAACATAATCTGGACGTGATTAAAACCGCTGACTGGATTGTGGACTTAGGACCAGAAGGCGGTTCTGGCGGCGGCACCATTCTGGTAGCTGGCACACCAGAACAGGTAGCCGAGCATGAGGAATCACATACCGCGCGCTTCCTCAAACCACTGTTGTAATACACGCTGTTGACCATGCACAAAGGCCCATAACGGGCCTTTGTGTTATCAGAGGCTCACCTGATTGTAAGTCGTCCAAGCAACAATATTGCCCATCAACGGCACCAGCCACACTGCGGTTTTGTTGTCACTATAGATACGGTAGAAATACAGCTCTTCATCGCGGATATCGTGCTTGCGGATCTCGCGGTAAAAATCCATCGCCGAATGGCTAACGTTATCCGGCTTAATCAGCTCTTTCTGCGTTACCGTCACCTGGAACACATCCGCTGGCTGGCCGGAGATTTCACTGTGATACTGGCGGAAACGACCACGTAACTGGTATTTGATAGGGGTAGTGATGCAGTTCTGATCGGTCAAACAAGCAGAAAAATAGAACTGGCCGCTATCGCTATCCTCATACACCAGCGACATGCTCAGATCGGTACGCACCAGCAGTTCGCCCGCCACCGGGAAATAGATATCAGCATGGTAATTGTGTTCGGTAACTTCGGCATTACTTTCCGCTGGCGGCAGAATAATCCGGTTATAGCGAATACGCTGCTCCATCTGTTTACTGAGCGGAATAAACTGCTGCATATTCAGCCCGGCAGGTTCGGCTTTGATGGCGGTGATATTGACAATACCGTCACCGCTGCATTCCCCAGTGTCGGCTCCAGGACAGATGGTGAAGGAGTAGTTATGTCCATCGGTGGCCGCGAAGGCACCGAAATGCGTCATTCCCTCAATATGATTACCTTCCGGTGCCAGATGTTTCTGCCACATTGACGGATGTAACGATGCCACACTGTCGAGATGATATAGCCGTGCCATACCGTGAAAACCACCGACATTCAGCAGAATTTGCCGATCTGCCTGCCAGTGGTGTAAGTGTTTGAGCATCACATGAGCATCACTGAAGTACCACCATAGACACAGCACTAGCGTCAGCAACGTGATACCAAACACTTTCACCGACCAGGAAACCCCCACCAATGCTTTGCGGATGGCACGGCCGTCATTAATCGCTAGCATATGCACATGGGAACTCTCGGAAATGGTCAGTTCATAACCGCGGCGGGCGACGGTTTTTAACTGGATCTCCGGATAGGGTTCCAATTTTTTCCGCAAGGTGCTGACGCATTGTGTCAGCGAGGTGAGCGCCACGACCCGGTCGGGCCAGCCGACAGCGAGCAACTCCTCTTTGCTGATAATCGCCTCCGGCCGTTGCAATAGGCAATGCAGGATCTGCGCTTCCGAATAAGACAACGGGATCACCGAGTTATCCCGCTGATCCAGTAACTGCTGAGCCTTGTTATCGAGCGCCAAATAGGGAGTGAGCGGTTGCATCATAACTCCTTGATAATTTTAGCAGACTCGGCTCCTTGAGCCAGATATACAACGGCGCATAATAACGAGAGATACCGATGGATAATGTGATGATTTGCGCAAATAACCCCTTGTCTAACATGGATAAACACCGCAGCGTTAACCCGGTCACAACTGCCGCTGGCGAAACGCCCGCAGCACCAGCCACCACAGGCCCATAAGCCACAACCCGGGTTGCAGATACAGCAACAATGATGGCAATTGGCGGGCGTGTTGATTGAGTAACCGAAAACCACTGGCGGGATTCAACAGTTGCAGCCATAACAGTACGTTGGGCGCCATATGGCTGTCGGTCGCTACCGCGAGGATCAACAATGCGAGATCGTACAGCAACACCAGTAGCAGCCATAACAACAGTACCCATACCAGCGCCTGATTGCGGCTGTGCACATGCAGGCTGACCCAGTAGCCAGCCAACAGACAGATGAGCGTCAGTAACCAACCACTCACCAGCAAGGTTAGCAATGGCCGCCACAGCTGCTGCCAATGAATGGACGACGACCATAATGGCAACAACCACAGCAGTCCGTACCCTGCCAAACAAGCCAACAGTAAGGCTACGCCCTGCCCAAACAGTTTACCGGCCAGCCACTGCGCTTTGCTGATGGGATACGTCAGCATCAGCAGCATGGTGCCCGCTTCTGCTTCGGCAACAAAAGCATCGGCTGCCAACAGCAAGGCCAACAGCGGCAACAGAAAACAGCTCAGTGCTACCAGAGAATTCATCAGTTGTGGCAGTGGCGGTAACCGCAATTGTCCGGTCACGGCACTGCTACCAAAGGTGACGGCCAATGTCAGTAATGCAAAGATACTGGCCGCCAGCCACAGCCAGCGACTGCGGCGAGCGTCCTGAAATTCCCGCCGTGCAATAATACCAACGACACTCATCATACAGCCTCCGCCAACGTTAGCTCGGATGTGGTATCTGCCAGAAAATGGCGAAAAAGCTGCCCAAGATCCGGTGACTGCAACCGATAATCGATGCAGTGCCAGTGCTGAGTCAGTCGCTGGCTTATCTGTGGCAACAAGGATACTGGAAATAGCAACTGCTGCTCACACAGCCAAGGAGCCAACAGCGGATCGGTATGCCAAGCACGGCCAGCGGGCAGTTGTATCCGCCACGGCAGTTGCGCCTGCTGTTGCAACGCGGGTAATGTACCGCAGGCGGCCACGCGGCCATGATCCAATATCAGCAGTTGATCGAGCACAGGTTCCACCAGCGCCAGCTCATGGGTGCATACAACTATGCTGCAACCTTGGGAGCGCAGTGTTTGCAACGTCTGATACATGAATGCTGACGCTAACGGATCGAGCCCAACCGTGGGTTCATCCAGCAGCAATAGTGCTGGTTGGCTTAACAACGCCTGCGCCAGCCCCAGCCGTTGCCGCTCGCCTTTAGAGCACACGCTTAACGCTTGCCGAGCGCAATGCTCCAGACCAAAATCCACCAGTAGCTGCTTGACTCGACGGCGATTAATCCCTTTTAGATCAGCAAAATACTGCAACAGTTCGCCCAGTTGCATCTGTGGATAAAAGCTGACATTTTCCGGCAGATACCCCACCTGCAACGACTGTCTGCCGGGTTTATCACCCAAAACGGTGAGCGAACCACTATCCGGCTGATACAGGCCTAATAACAGCTTGATCAACGTGGATTTACCGGCTCCGTTGTGCCCAAGCAATGCCAACAGCTCGCCACTGTGTAACTGCAAGCTCAGCTGTTGCAGCCGCGGCTGACCGCCGAGACAGAGACTCAACCCGCTAGCATTAATGGTCTGCATCATTTATCTCCTGCCGTTGTGGCGGTTGCATCAAGGGATAGGAATCACGGATGCCAACACTGGGTTGCAGTGCCAGCGCACTGCTGAGCCAGCGCAACAGTTGCACTATCGGGCTATTCAGCAGTTGCTGGGCTGAGGGATACAGCCACAACAATCTATCGAGGGCATCGTTAGGCTGATAGGACTGCTCGCCCACACCATCGGCATTAAGATCCCAGCCCTGATAGCTACTCCAGTAATTGCCGCGCTGTTCATGGCTCCATTCCAGCGCTTGTATGCCGATATAGCGCACCTGGATCTGGTTGTTGCTAATACTGTTGCCGTAGAAGTGGTTACCCTCGGCACCAAGGGCCACGCTGATGCCGATGTCGCTGTTCGCAAAATCATTACCGCGGATCACATTGTCGTGTGCATCATAGATAAACAATGCCTTCCCCAGGTTGCCATCTTCTGCTTTACCTCTGGGATTACGTGCCAGTGAGGCTTGATTCCCCAGCAGTTGGCTATCGCGAGTAACGTTCAACAGAATGCCAAAGTCCACCGCCTCGCTGACTTGGTTGTCCTTTAAGGTAATGGCTCGGGAACTCATCAAGGCATAACCGCCGCTGACCGCTTCGGCACGGTTCTGCCAGGCTAAATCATCGTGGGTATACATGTAGTGCAGGCCATATTGCAGCCCTTGGAACAGGTTGTGACTGACTCGGCTGTGACTGACATCTTCCAGATAGATGCCATCGCGCACATCCTGCATATGATTGTGGTGTAGCTGCGGAGACTCGACGTAACGCATGGCGATGCCATCGCCGCGATCCAGCACATACAAACGGTGTTCACCCAGAATATGACAATCTTCAATCACTGGCGCGGTAAGCTTTTCAGCGTAAATACCATACCCCGGCCCTTGCAACGTTAACCGGCTCAAGCGCACCCGATCGGCCCCTGGTAGCAGTTGCACGCCAGCATCTAAGCTGAAAACGTCGCTGCCCCAATCTCGGATGGTCAAGCCGCTAACCTGAGTATCTGCGGCGCTGATCAGCAAAGCACTGCCAGTGCCATCGGCAAACAGCGTGGCACCTGGCGCCGCATGTATGATGAGCGTGTGGGAAATCGTCAGCGGCCCCTGATAACGCCCCACGGGTAACACTATGGTGTCGCCCGCAGCAGCATTATCCAGCAACGGTTGCAGTGCTTGCCCCGGCTGGGCCTGCCAGTTGGCCGCCAAACACCAGTTGCTGCAACACCATAACCATCCGATGATCGCCCAACGCATCATCTGCCTGAGCGCATTAATGCGCTCCCTCCAACAAACTGAGATTAACTTCTTGATAGCTCAGTACCTTTCCCCCCCAAGAGGCCGCAAACGCCTCCGCGCCCTCACGACTGGAGAATGGTGCTAATGATGGCCCCATAGCACCTTTACGGCGCGAGCCATAGACGTACCAGGCTTTAGAAGCATCGATAAAGGCACTGTCGTCTGGATGTTCCCAATCGGTACGCCCGGCATCGTGTACATACATCGCCTTGATGCGCCGTTGGTTTTCCGGCTGCAACGCAAAGCTGAACATATCGCGGGTCGAGCAGAACTTGGGCACCAAGCCATCACTCATCAATAGTTCGCCTTTGGGGCCTGGGTGTTGCTGGATCACCATGCCACACAGGTGGCAACGATCATGAGCCTGAATAGCTTCGGGCATATAGGAATGTTGCGGTTCTGCTGGGCTGCAGCCACATAGCAGCACAGTCGCCAAAAAAAATAACCATTTCATCATGCTATTATCCTTATCCTTGAGAAAGATTGTCGGCCACTAGTGTGTGGCTTGGCGATGATTGCAAGCGGGCGCGGGCATTCTCGATCGCCGTCTGCAGCGGCTGTTGGTAATCGGCATACTGTGGCTGCGCTAACAGCCACTGCCACTGCGCAATTGCTGGCAAATATTGCTGACGTTGAAACAGCGCGTTCGCCAGCAACATACGGGCTTGCAGCTGTGCCGGTTGTTGACGGAAAACTTGCCCCAGTAGCTCACAGGTACTGTCGCTGAGTTGCCGCTGGTCGCGGTAATATTGCAGCTCAGCCAGTTGCGCCAACAGCTCAGGTTGGGGGCCTTGAAGTTCGATCAGTTGCTGTTGCAGCTGTACCGCTTCTGGGTAGAGCCCGCCTTGGTTGTACAACGCCACCAGCTCCAGCATCAGTTGCGGCTGCTGCGGTGCTTTTGCCAACTGTCGCCGAGCCTCGGTGATGCGCCCGGCCAGTTGCAAGTCGATATGCTGATCGACAAAGGCCTGTTGCCACTGGCCAAACGCCCCCAGTTGACCATAAGCTAAAGCGCTACAGATGCTGATGCTGAGCACCAGCAACAAGCCACCGAAACTGGGTTCTTTAGTGCCACCATGACGCCGCGCCAACCACCACAGCAGCAGTGGTAACAGCAGTATTAATAGCAGCAGAGCAGTTTCCATCGCTGCCTCCCGTTACATGCCAGGCATCATGCCGCCATGACTCTTGGCGGGTTTTTCCACTTTGACCAGTTCCACATCGAAGATCAGTGCCGCTTGCGGTGGCACTGCGCCAACGCCCTCGGCCCCGTATGCCAGCGCAGCCGGAATAAAGAAGCGTGCTTTGCCACCAGGGTGTAATTGGCGGATACCCTCTTCTAATCCTGGGATCATGGTCATCAGTGCAAAACGAACCGGTTGCTCGCCGCTGTTTTCAAATTCAGTACCATCCAACAGCGTGCCACGGTATTTGGCGGTCACCACATCTTCTGGCTTAGGTGCGTCGCCAGTGCCTTGCTGTTGCATTTGATACTGCAAGCCACTTTTGAGAGTGGTGACACCGGCAACCTTGGCATTTTTTTCAAAGAAGGCTGCGGCGGCGGTGCGATTGTTTTCCGCCACTTGTTTACGCTGGGCAGCGCGTGCCTGATTTAAGGTTTCTGCGCGTTGGTTCAACAGGTTAACCGTTTCATCATCGGTGAGTTTTCCTTGGTTTTTCAGCGCATCGACAAAACCTTCAATCACCAGCGCCACATCAGTCTTAGCCCCTAGTTGTTGCTGTTGATAAAGCTCGTTGGATAGATAATTCCCCAAAGACAGCCCCATGCTGTAAGACTCTTTGTCCTGTTGGGTTTTCAGTTCACCGGCATAGCTGGTGGCACTGACACATAACGCCAGGCCACCCAACCATAAAATAGATTTACGCCACATAATAATGACTCCTGCTTGTTGCCATGTTATTGCTCGTTAAAAACGGGATCAGGGTTTGGCTACCGGTCGCCCGGAGATGCGCCAGCCGTAGATCCCATCCGGCATTTGTCTTACATCGGTATACCCCAGTTTCATCACTGCTCTGGCCGCCAGCACGCTGGAGGTACACAGACGGTTGACGCAGTAAAACACCAAGGTGGCATCCTTGTTTTCCGGCAGCAGTTTTTTCCAGTCACGCACATTAAAAAACACCGCACCGGGGATATAACCATCGGCCCAGATTTCCAGAGTATTCACATCGTAAAAATGCACCCCGGGTTGCCCCATCAACGACTCAGCTTCTCGCATCGAAATCTGGTTTAATTCTTGGTCATAGCGCACTGCTGGACGCGGTTCACCACCGCCCCCCGCCCACACATTCATGGCGGTCAGCCCCAGCAGTAACACCCAACCACAGCACTTGCTCATGATTCAGTCCTCCTCAGGCTTCCGGCATCACACCGGAAGCCTGCTTTAACATTTACAGCTTGCTACTGCCCTTGATAATGGCCTGCGCCTGTGTGACGTAGGTCAATGCGGCATCCAGACGCTGACGGGTGTAACGCGGTGCGTGAACCCCCCAGGAACCGTCTTTTCTGACCAGCTCCAGTGCATCGCTGGCTTTTTCAGTCAGCAACAACACCTGAGTCTTGTCAGCCACTGACAGATTGGCTTTCTGCAACTGGCGATTGACCTGTTTGACCGCACTTTCCACTTTGGCAAAGGTGTCTTTTACCGGGGTCTGCCAAGCCATCACTTTGCCGTAGATCTGCTGTTGATCTTTGAACTGCAGTGAAGCGCCCATGTTGGACTGGAACTGGCTATGACAACCTTTGTTGTCTACCACGTCGTGGTCAGAAACCGAGGTACGGGCACAGCTCCACATCAGGTCGATATAACCGTGACCGTTTTCATCCTTGGCAATGGTCCAGCCTTTGGTGGTGCTCTTACGTGGCTGGCCCTCTGGCGGATTCAAACTCTTGCGATCTGGACTGATGTCAATTTTCCACAGGTGAGACTTACGCACTGCATCGAAACCGGCATGGTCTGGATACTGAATCGCAGTGAAGTTTTCACAGCTGCCCATATTGGGCATATGGCAAGCAGTACAGCTAGATTTGCTGTGAGTTGTGGTATTGCGTGCCATTTCAGCCTGCGCTTCGTGGCAATCCACACACTGTTTTTTCAGCCCTGGTACGGTGAAACCAGATTTCCAGTCGTTAGCGGTCACTTCGTGTGGGTCATGACAGGTAGAGCAGCGCATGCCTTTGTCATAGTGTTCAGACATGAACATCTGCGCCCCTTCAGTACCACAAGAAGGACAAGCGGACTTGAACTTGGCGTTAAAGGCATATTCCAGTTTGTCTTTGCCCTGTGGAGTATCAGCCTGCGCATCTATGTAGTTGAAGCGCTGGTGACAACGTTCGCAGTTGGAAGGCATTCCGCCGCCAATACCGCCGGCCAGATGACCACCGGCGCCATGACACTCTTCACAAGCGATACCACGGCTGATGGTGTGTTCTTGCAGTTTCTTGGCATCGCCAAGTGCGGCAAAAAATTCATCTTTGGTTTTGAAGTCAAACTTGAAGGTGTGGCACACCTCGCAGTAAGAACTGGCAGGCTGGAACAGGAAGTTCTTGCCATAGCTCGCACCGTAGGAGGTCATCCCCCACTGGTGTGAGCCACTGCCGCCGAACTCTTTCATTTCGGTTGGGAAATCAGGGATCACTTTTTTGATCTTTTTGGCCATTTCCGGGGTCAGCCACTCGGCCCAGCCACGGGAGAACTGGTTGCCACCCGCCACCAAAGTGCCAGTACCGTCTTTCAGCAAACCGCCTTCAATATGGTAGGAACCGCGCACCAGCCAGTTATCGATATAACCGTACTTGGTACGTGGGGTACCAATGGTGGCATAGATGGTGTCAGGGGTGATGCCGTCTGCCAGAATTGACGCCTGCGATCCGTAAAGTTTTTTCTTCAGATCGTTATCCACTTCAGGATGTTCACCCGGGAAACGAATTGATTGGGCGTGACGTGAACGTTTCCACTTTTCATACTGTACTTGGTGGCACTCGCCGCATTTTTCCGGCCCAACAAACTTGTTGGGATAATCCAGAATCGACTTAGCGCCTAAACGGTACTGCACCGCAGCGGGATGTCCAGCACGTTTGGCGTACTTGGCGCTGCCGCCCGCTTCCAGATACTCTTCGCCGCGGTCTGATACCTGATATTCCCCTTTTATCCGGCCTTCGGCGGCATATTTAAAGATAGGATGGTGTTCAAACAGAAAATCGAACAGTTCCTTTTCTTGCACCACATAATCGTCCAGCGTTTTCACGCCGCGGGTGGGTTCTGTCAGATCCGGGTGAGCAATCACTTCAAGCGCGGCTTCACTCATGCTCTTGTTGTTATGTCCCGGTTTACCGTCAGAGGTCGCCATCACCGGGCTGACTGCTATGGCAGTGCCCAGACAAAACAGTGCGCCAGCAACTGTTTTGGTATTCCATGGTTTCATCACTCTCTCCTCAATTTTTTAAAATGGTGATGCTCAGTTCCGAACAGCAAATGGCCAGCAACTACCCTGCAAAGCAGCCACTTCAGGAACCGGCACCGGCTAATAATGGGTAGACACATGCCTGAAAAATCTGCGCTGGCGCACACTGAAAAATCTGTCACATCTCAGAAATTATGAAACGATAAAAATTGTTTAATTTCATGTAGTTAATTATTTACCATTACTAATAATTCAGTTCTCAAACGGCTCTTTTTAACTCTCAAAAAATCTCAAAAAACGGTTGTATTTGTGAAAAGTTCACAAGCGGAATAGCAACCTCAGCGGGATCACAGTTTGCTGATGAATACACGCTAAATTCAGCTGAGCTGACGGGACGTTCCACAATAGTAGTGGCAGACAAGGAGACAGATATGGCAGCAGAAATGGGGCATTTACTGCTGATCCTGGCAACGGCAATGATGTGGGGCACCGCATTCTGTGTGATGTGGTTGCCACATACCCCAACCCACTTTAGGCTGAGCCAGTTGCTGGCTGATAGTGCCACGCTGGCAGTGTTCGCCAGTTATCTATTGCTGAGTTACTGCTTTATTACTGATGATTTTTCGGTGCGTTATGTTGCCGACAACAGCAACAGCCAGCTACCGCTACTGTATAAGGTGGCCGCCGTTTGGGGCAGTCACGAAGGTTCATTGCTACTGTGGTTATTGATACTTGGCGGATTGCTGCAGTATTTCCGTCGCAGCTCGTTAGTGCTACTGCAACGGCAAGGGCTTGGGATATTAGCGGCGTTTGCTGGCGCCTTTGCGTTAGTGATGTTGTTAAGTGCCAATCCATTTGTGCGGCTATTACCGGCCGTGCCGCCGGAAGGACGCGATCTTAACCCGATTCTGCAGGATATTGGCCTGATCCTGCATCCGCCGCTGTTGTTTGCCGGATATGCATTACTTGGGGCGCTGTTTGCCATCTGCGTGGCTATTTTGCTGGATGGCAGATTTCATCAGGCATGGCGTGCGCTCAGACAATTGAGTTTGCTGAGTTGGCTGTTTTTGAGTGCAGGTAACGTGTTGGGTGCCTGGTGGGCGTACAGCGAACTGGGCTGGGGCGGTTGGTGGTTCTGGGATCCGGTAGAAAATGCCGCCTTTATTCCTTGGTTGCTCACTACCGCACTGCTGCACTGTTTACTGCCCAAACAGCCTTCACCACAACTGGCACGGCTCAGTCTGCTGCTCGGGATTATCGCTTTTGGCAGTTGTCTATTGGGCACTTTTCTGGTGCGTTCGGGGATTGTGCAATCGGTGCACGCGTTTACCAGCAATGCCGAGCGCGGCTCGCTGTTGTTATTGTTGATGGCACTGATGCTGCTGCCAGCATTGTGGCTTTATGGCAAGCGCAGCACCCAGCTTAAATGTTATGGAGAGCCCGCCGCAATCGCGCTATTGCTGGGCATTGCATTATTGCTGGCGGCAGCGTTCTCAATACTACTTGGCACCCTTTATCCCTTGCTTTGTGAATTAGCCGGATTGGGAACGCTGTCGGTAGGCGCGCCCTATTTCAATATGATTTTCGTTCCCTTATTGCTGCTGATGGCAGTGCTGATGAGCTGGAGCTTTGTGCGGCGGCACGGTAACGGTTGGCTGTTGTGGCCGTGGCTGTTACTCAGCGGGTTGTGGGTTTTGCTGTTTCCCGGCCACAGCCCGGTGTTCACGTTTCTCGGCATTGCCGCTGCCAGCGGCATACTGCTGGCTGAGACTCAACTCTGGTTTTACCCCCAAGCGCGTCACCCCACAATTGCGGCGCGCATCGCCCATGTTGCGGTGGCAATTGCGATTCTGGGCGGCACCTGTAGCAGTCAGTACGAAACCGAAGCGCTGCTGCGCATGAGTGCCGATCAGGGACGCACACTGCACGGTAGCTTTGGCAGCTACAGTTTTGTCTATCGCAATACCCAGACGCTGGAGCAAAGGGCCTATCACGCTATTGCCGCAGACATTGAGCTGTATCGTGGGCAAACGCAACTTATCACCACGCTACAGCCACAGCGACAGACCTTTCGCAGCAACGGCATGGAAGTCACTGAAGCGGCGGTGTACCACGGCTGGTTACAGGATTTCTATGTATCGCTTGGGCAAGAGCTGGAGCCCGGCGTTTATCTGGTGCGGATCAGCATTAAACCACTGATTAGCTGGCTGTGGCTCGGGGGATTGTTACTGCTGCCAGCCGCCTTGTGCGCCTGTTGCCCTCGCATTTATCGGCGGTTGCCGATTGTCATCCCCCATAAAACCATTAACCAAGGAGTGGCCTATGAATAGCAGACACTGGCTACAGCCATTGCTGGCGATAGCGCTACTGCTGAGCCTGCCACTCGCGGGGGCTGAGCAAAACCTCATCCAGCTCAGCAATGACATTGCTAGGGAGTTACGTTGCCCTGCCGCCATCAACCAGAGTCTGTATGAATCGGAAGCGCCAATTGCAGCGGAGCTGAAAGCGCAGATTTACCAGAAATTGCAGCAAGGCGAAGACCGCGAGCAGATCATTAATTTCATGGTGCAACGCTACGGTGAACGTATTCGCTATCAACCGCCACTGACCCCGGCCACAATGTTGTTATGGACCGCACCAGCGTTATTGGTACTAGGGTGTGGCGGCTTACTGCTGCTGGGGCGGCGCCAAGGAGACAACAGATGAAACATTACATGACTTGGCTATTATTGCTGTGGTCACTACTGTCTACAAGCGCTGCGCAGGCAAGCAACCAAGTGTTGCCGAAACCTATGGTGCTCAGACAACTGGTAATGCTGCAACATCCGCAACCACTGCCGCTGATAGCATTGAGTGATTTACAGGGGAACGCCCATAACTTTGCTGATAATCATGGCCGAATCACAGTGCTCAGCCTGTGGGCGACCTGGTGCACCTTATGTGTGCGTGACTTGCAACACCTGCAGCAGTTGCTGCCACAGCTTGATCCGCAACGTATCAGCGTGGTGCCACTATCGATTGATGAAGATCTGACGTTGGTGCCACCCTTTTTGCAACAACATCAGTTGCAGTTTCAGCAAATGTGGCTCGACCCACAACAACAGGTAGCAGACATTCTGCCCACCGATGTCGTCCCGGCCACATTTTTACTGAATGGTAATGGGGAACTCGTTGGCTTTGTGCGTGGCTATGTGGACTGGGCGGATGCCAGCGTTGCGCCCTACTTGCGGCAGTTGGCCGATCAGTATGTCAATCAGCCACAATCGTAACTGAACACTCTATGGTCTGTAGACCAACTTGGGCTCACGGCCACTGCTGTTTCTGGCACTACCGTGTTTTTCGCCGACTTCCTCGTCCGATACGCCAAGGGCGAGGAAGTGTTCTTTTACTACAGATTATTGATGATTTTGTATTATACTTGAGCGACAGCGCTGGATATTTGTTGCGCATAGCGTTATAATCCGCCGCTTTTGAAACGGAAAGTCGACGCGGGGTTGATTTTCCTGCTGTAAAATTCTTTTTGCGTTCTCAACGCACCCACAAGGCTACAATCTAATGTCATCCAGTGAACTGACTTTCCGTGAACTCGGACTTTCCGAGGAGTTGCTGCGCGCCCTGAACGAATTGGGCTACGAGCATCCAACCCCCATCCAAGCCGCCAGTATCGTGCCGCTGATGGAGGGCAAAGATATTCTGGGCCAGGCTCAGACTGGTACCGGTAAAACCGGTGCTTTTGCATTACCGTTACTCAACGCCATTGACCACAAACTAAACGCCCCGCAAATTCTGGTATTGGCGCCAACCCGGGAATTGGCCGTACAGGTCGCAGAAGCCTTTACCAGTTACGCCAAATATCTCAAAGGCTTTCATGTGCTGCCTATTTATGGTGGTCAGAGCATGCATCAACAGCTGCAGGCGCTGCGCCGTGGCCCACAGGTCATCGTTGGCACACCAGGCCGCGTCATGGACCATATGCGCCGTGGCACGTTGAAGCTAGATACCATCAAGGCGTTGGTACTGGATGAAGCCGACGAAATGTTGAAAATGGGCTTCATCGACGATATTGAATGGATCCTCGATCAAACGCCAGATGACCGCCAACTGGCGCTGTTTTCCGCGACCATGCCGGAACAGATCAAACGCGTTGCCAACAAACATCTGGAAAGTCCAATCAACATCAGCATTGCCTCCAGCCATGCGACTGTTGACGCCATTGAGCAGCGCTTTATTCAAGTATCACAGCACAACAAGCTGGAAGCACTGGTGCGTATTCTGGAAGTGGAAAACACCGAAGGGATTATTATCTTCGTGCGTACCCGTAACGCTTGTGTCGAATTGGCTGAGAAGCTCGATGCCCGAGGTTATGCATGTTCACCATTACATGGTGATATGAACCAGCAAGCCCGTGAACGCGCGGTTGACCAGTTGAAAAATGGCAAACTGGATATTCTTATCGCGACTGACGTAGCGGCTCGTGGTCTGGACGTAGAACGTATCGGCCATGTCATTAATTATGATATTCCCTACGATACCGAAGCCTATGTGCACCGTATTGGTCGTACTGGACGTGCGGGCCGCAGCGGCATGGCAATCCTGTTTGTGACCAACCGCGAAATGCGCATGTTGCGCATGATCGAAAAAGCCACCAACAGCCGTATTTCGCCGATGAAAGTCCCGAGCCCGGAAACCGTGGCGGAACGTCGGTTGTCGCGTCTTGGCGATCAGGTGGCTGAAGTCATCAATACCCAACAGTTAGACTTTATGAAAGGCGCAGTGGCACAGTTGTGTCAGCAACTGGAAGTCGATACCGATATTCTGGCCGCCGCCTTGCTGTATCAGGTTCAACAAGAACGGCCACTGCAACTGCCACCAATGCAGGAGCGGCAGCGTGACGTGCAGGACAGCAAATTCCAGAGCGGCGAAGACCGTGGCAGTCGCCGTCGTAGCAGCAGTAGTCGTGCGACCCCAACCGATTTGGGCAGCGCTGATGTGCTGAAAGACAATCCAGACATCAAGATGTGCCGTTATATGCTGGAAGTCGGCCGCGATCATGGTGTAGGCGTGGGTAATATTGTTGGTGCCATCGCTAACGAGGCCAACATTGATAGCCGTTACATCGGCCAGATCCAACTGTTCGATCAAATCACCACTGTCGACCTGCCAGCCGGGATGCCAAAAGATATTCTGGTGCATCTGCGCAAAGTACGCGTCTGTGGTCGGCCAATCAACATCAAAGAAGTCGGCACACAAATGGATACTGGCAGCAGCAAGCCCCGTCGCAGCCAGAAACAAGATGAAGGCGGACGCAGCCGTTCCGACACTGAACGCAGCCCCCGTAGCGAGCGCAGCAAACCCCGTGCTGAAGGGGAACGACGCCCCAAACGCCGTGAACGCAAAGAGTCATAATTAAGAAGAAAGGAGCCAGCAGGCTCCTTTTTTATGGCGGGCATAGTTAGCTTATTGGCCGAAGCGCGTGGCCTCAAAGCTATTCAGTAGACGATGGATCAAATAGCAAATACATAAGGTGCCAACAATAGCGCCCATGATGCTGGAAATACGGTATAACGCGCTGAAAAACAGGTCATTGCCGGGCGCTAAATACTGACCAAATAAGATGCCTAAGGTGGTCATGGCACCAAACCCCACACCGGAACCGGCGGCTTCTTTCACGTGGGCCTGCGCAAACAGCATAGTGCCCAACCATAGTAGTGGTGCCACCAACAGCAGTAAGCCTGACCAGTCATAAAGTAACAACTGCACCAACAAACCGTAGATCACTCCAAGAATGGTGCCCATGGCGCGTTTCCTGGCATAGCCTAACGCGCCGTTCCAGTGCATCGGAAATAACAGCAACAAGGTAGTGGCCTGCGCAGACAACGAGTCTTTCAGATCGCACAGTTGAAACACCATAAAGGAAATTGTCGCCATGCTGGCACCGAGCAGCGCTTCATGGCGCGTCCGGTGTGGCTGCTTGGGTTCCGCTTGGTGGGAAACCCGTGCTTCCACATCGGGAAATAACACCGTCATCAAATAAGCGATAAAAACAGACAAGGCACAGGCCAGCAGATTACTGCTGATCAGATCGTTAAGATCCGTCGCCGGATAGCTGGCAAAATGCAGCATAATACTGAGGTTGATGACCCCATTAGCGCCAAACAAAAACAGGCTGCCCTTAGACATACAGGCAAAACGATACAAAAACAGCAGGAACACCAGCGGCGTCATCAACCCTGGATGCCCGCCAAACAAGCCGCCAATAATACCTACCTCAATGCCACAGACCGCGCCAGCGGCGAGCAACTGCCGCGCCGCATGTGCATTCATAGTTGGGACCAACCCCAACAACAGCATCGGGGTGACTACATAGAACACGCCGTAATTCCAGTTCATCAGCTTACAGATGACAAAGCCCAACGTCGCACCCGTTGCCACCCGCAAGCACTGTCGCAAATCGTTTGCCGTCAGCGGCTGATTACGCAATAACATCGGCCGCCTCAGTAGATATAGTGCAGCAAGCTGATGAATTTGATTTGCAGATGCGCTAAGAACCGCAGCATCCCATGTTGTGGCAGCAACTGCACCGTGGCCCGCGCACCTGCCGCCAAGCGCAGCTGTTCGTGACTACGCAAATCCAGATGCAACCGCAAACGCTGAGCATCACGCACCCAACGGTCAGATTCGGTGGGGGTCGCCAACGAGCCATCAGCAGCAAACTGCCCCGCACTGACACCCGCATCGATACTGCTGACGGTGGCTGCATATAACCGACCCGGTTCACCATCAAATGCCACCCAGGCTTCACTGCCAGGGCCGATATCCTTCAGTGTCTTCTCACGGAAATCAGCAATGATATCGGTATGTTGAGACACAAGCGCCAACACTGGCGTCGCCACATTAACCACACTGCCTTGCTGTAGCTGCAAGTTAGTCACCACCCCGTCTTCAGCCGCGGTTACTCTGGTGTACGCCAGGTTCAACTGTGCTGTCGCCAGTTGATTCTGCGCCTGGCGCAGCTTCAGGTTGTGCGCGCCGTCCTGACCACGAGAAACCTTGAGTTTTGCCAACTGGGCATTGGCCGATGCCAGCGCGGCCATTTCGGTACGCACCGTGGTTTGCGCTTGTTCTAGGCTCTGGCGCGACACGCTGTGGTCATCAAACAGGGACGCCAGCCGTTTGGCCTCTCGCTGTGCCTGTGCTAAAGCCGCTTCACTGGCAGTGACACTGGCTTTAGCTGCCGCAATCGAGGCATCCAGCTCAGCGTTATCCTGCTGTGCCTGCTCCAGTGCTAATTGGGCCTGCTGCAACGCTAGTTCATAGGGTTGAGGATCAATGACAAATAGCAGCTCTCCCTGGTGTACCTGCTGGTTGTTGCGCACCGCCACCTGCACTACTTTACCGCTAACCTGCGGCGCCACCTTGGTGACCAGATGAGTAGCCATGGCCTGCGGTGTCAGCGGAATCTTCAGATCCGCCAGCATGAAATAAGCAAAAGTGATGGTAAACCCGAACATGGATAATTTGATCATGCGGGCAAACTGTTGATCTGGCGTCATAAAACGGGAAACTCTCCTAAATCTGTTACTTTTTAGCAGCTAATTGGCGTTGGGCATTGTTGGTGATACGTTGCAATATCTGCTCAAATTGGGTCAGTTCTGCTTCACTGATGCCGTCCAGCAGATCTAAACGTACTTGCACAATCAAGGTCTCCATCTGATCCAGCAGTTGCCGTCCAGCATCGGTTAACCAGACAATGCGGGCGCGTTTGTCTTGATCACAACAATGGCGGAGGATCAGCTGTTGCTGCTCCAACTGCGCCAGGGTACGCATCAGCGATGGCAGTTCGATCTCTAGGGCATCGGCTAAGGCTTTTTGACCGACACCATCGCCCATGCGCCGTAACTTCCACAGCGCCGTCCAGCGAGGATGGGTCAAACCCAGCGGTACCAGCTTTGCATCAGCCACCATGCGCCACAACCGGTGGCTGCGCCCTAGGTGCTCAGCCAGTGACAGTTCTCGCAGGTGATCGAGCAATTTGTCCATCATGGATCCCTAAATATTTAGCAGGCTAAGTATTATATTTATTTAGCCTGCTAAGTAAATCCCCGCGGTGAAAATCAGAAAGGTGATCTGCGGCGAATATTGCGTATCTGCCCCGTCAGAAATATTAAAAAGCAGTTGTTTCACACACTTGAGATAGACTTGACTATCTATACTTGGCGTTTGTTTATCGTCGTTTTCATGTCCGGAGGGTTTACAGTGTTTTCCAGACTAAAAGTGGGAACCCGCATCATTCTGGGGGTATGTGTCATGCTGGTGGTGGTCATGACATTCATCATGCCGCTGGTATTATCTCAATTCACTACTCAGATTGCAGAATCGGAACAGCGCGAATTGCAAAAGCTGTATCAGACTGCCACCGCTGAAATTCAGAGTTCCGGCAAGCTGGCAGAAGCGCTGGCGACTGTGGTCGCCAATACCCCGGAGATGCAGGCCGAATTTGCTAATGGACAGCGACAACAACTCAATGCCCGCAGCCAACTCATCTTCAAGCCTCTGAAACAGGATTTTGCCGTGGAGCAATTCCAGTTTCATACGCCTGCCGCACTCTCGTTCCTAAGGGTGCACAAGCCGGAAAAATTTGGTGATGATCTGTCATCCTTCCGTGAAACGGTAGTGCAGACCAATAGCAGCCACCAATCGATCATGGGATTGGAAAAAGGCGTTGCAGGGTTGGGGATCCGTGGTTTGGCTCCGGTCAGCTATGAGGGGAAACACATAGGATCGGTCGAATTTGGTATGTCATTCGGCCAGCCATTCTTTGATGAGTTCAAGCAAAATTACCAAGCAGAAATTGCGTTACTCATTCCCAAAGGCAGTGACTTTACACGCTTTGGCGGCACCTTTGAGCTGCCGCAGTTTAAAGACAATCCACTGCTGAATAAGGTCATGCAGGGGCAAACCGAACATTTTCGTAGTGACGTGAACCACACAAGTCATGCGATTTACCTGCATCAGATCCAGGATTTCTCTGGTAAAGCGATTGGGGTGCTGGCGATTGCAATGGACCGCAGTTATGCCGAACAGGCGCTGTGGCATATCAATCTCAAGCTAGCCGCAATCGGTTTGCTAGCGCTGGTGATCGGTGCCGTAATCGCGGTGTTTATTGCTCGCAGTATCACCGGGCCGATTGGCGAAGCCACGCGGGCGATGAACAATATCGCCGAAGGTGAAGGTGATTTAACCCAGCGTATCAAGGTACACAGCAAGGACGAGATCGCCGAACTAGCACAGGCGTTCAACCGCTTTGCCAGCAAAATTCACAGTACCATGCAAAGCGTGGCGCAGGTGACCGAATCATTGGCCGCCTCTGCAGAAGAGATGTCGGGGATCACCGGCGACAGTCGCCGTAGCGCCG
Source organism: Shewanella sp. 4t3-1-2LB (assembly GCF_017368415.1). Lineage (NCBI taxonomy): Bacteria > Pseudomonadati > Pseudomonadota > Gammaproteobacteria > Alteromonadales > Shewanellaceae > Shewanella > Shewanella sp. 4t3-1-2LB. The sequence goes on along the minus strand of NZ_JAFNJD010000034.1, from coordinate 15,720 downwards.
ACAAACAGCAGCAGGAAACCGAGCAGGTCGCCACCGCTATGAATGAAATGGCAGCAACGGTACAGGAGGTGGCCCATAATGCCACCGATGCTGCCACCGCGGCGGAACAGGCCAGTCAGGCCAGTGATGACGGCAAACAGGTGGTGCAGCAAGTGGTGGCACAGATTGATGGTCTAGCGCGGGAAATCGGCCATGCCGCTGACACCATCAATAAGCTGGCGCAGGACAGCCAAGCGATTGATACCGTGCTGGAAGTGATCCGCACTATTGCCGAACAGACCAATCTGTTAGCGTTGAATGCCGCCATTGAAGCGGCGCGCGCGGGTGAGCAAGGCCGTGGTTTTGCGGTAGTGGCCGACGAAGTTCGCTCACTGGCCAGCCGCACCCAGACCTCAACGGCGGAGATCCAGCAGATCATCGAGAATCTGCAGCAAGGCGCCCGTTCAGCCGTGACCGTGATGCAACAGAGCAACCAAACCACCGGCCAGTGTGTGCAACAGGCGGGTAATGCTGGTGAAGCGTTGGAGCAGATCCGCGCTGCAGTATCAACCATCACGCAGATGAATATTCAGATTGCCAGCGCCGCCAACCAGCAGGTCGCCGTGTCCGCCGAAATCAACCAAAACGTCAGTAACATCAACGATGCCGTGGCCCATAGCAGCGATAGCGCCGCTCAGATTGCCGAAGCCAGTAGCGAATTGGCAACGCTGTCTGCGCGGCTGCAACAGTTGCTCGGACAGTTCCGCCTGTAACCCCATCGCGCACACCAAAAAGCCTGCAATTTGCAGGCTTTTTCTATCGCAACAACACGCTTATGGTGCCGCTTTAGGACGCACCCCAAGGATATGACAGATAGCGTAAGTCAGCTCCGCCCGGTTCAGGGTATAGAAATGGAAGTCTTTCACCCCTTCGCGGGAAAGCACTTTTACCATATCAATCGCCACGCTAGCCCCCACCAATGAGCGGGTGGAAGGATCTTCATCCAACCCTTCAAACTGCTGATGTAACCACCCCGGCAGATTAACATTGGTCATGCCCGCAAAACGTTTGAGCTGCTTGAAGTTAGTGACCGGCAGGATGCCAGGGACGATTTCCACATCGATACCCGCAGCAACACAGCGGTCACGAAAACGCAGATAGGCTTCAATATCAAAGAAAAACTGGGTGATAGCGCGGCTGGCACCAGCATCAATTTTCCGTTTGAGGTTAACCAAATCTGCCTGGGCATTGGCGGCTTCTGGATGGACTTCTGGATAAGCCGCTACCGAGATATCAAAGTCGGCCACGCTGCGCAGTAAACGCACTAAATCGGCAGCAAAACGGGTAGGCTTGGCACTGCCTTCCGGCAGGTCGCCACGTAACGCCACGATATTGCGGATGCCACTGTTCCAATAATTTTTAGCCAACTGCAACAGTTCTTCATCACTCGCATCCACCAGCGTCAGATGGGGCGCCGCTACCAGACTGGTTTCTTTCTGGATGCGTTCTATCACCCCATGGGTGCGGTCACGCACACCGGAATTAGCACCATAAGTCACCGAGACAAATTTCGGTTGCAGTGGTTGTAAACGTTGGATGGAGTTCCACAACAAAGTTTCCATTTCTGCCGTAGCGGGCGGAAAAAACTCAAAGGAAACATTGATATCGCCGTTAAGCTCGGCAAGGCTCTGATTCAGCGAGCTGGCATATTGGGCGTGGTGAAAGGCCATCGAAATCTTCCTCAACTTTATCTATCTGGACGTTTGGACGTCTATATGGCTGTATACTAGAGAAACTCACGTCGAAGTCAAGCCTAAAGATCGCCACCATCGCAGAAAGCTGCGACTCATAGTGAGTCTTAAAGTATCGTACGGAACATGGTCACATTCCGACTTGATGTTGCCGTCTTTAGCATGAAAGCCCCATTGTGATTCAGCCGTGTGATTTTGGGGTAAATCTGACATACAAAGATTGACCAAATTTTAGTGATGCTACAGAGTATTTACAATTAGCCGCTTACAACATGGATTGGACAGATTTAAATATGGATATTGCACTGCTATTTATGCTGGTTTTCATCGTACTGTTCATCGTTCTACAGCTTTTAGGTAGTAAACCGCATCAAGCCGCATACTCATATCAATCGACGCAATACTTACTAACAAAAGCTGAACGTTCTTTTTTTGGCGCATTAGTTCAAGCAGTAGGAAATGATGCTTTGGTATTTGCTAAAGTGCGGATTGCAGATGTGCTGGTACCTATATCAGGAATGAATCGAAGAAACTGGCAACGGGCATTTAATAAAGTGTCGTCAAAGCACTTTGATTTTGTTCTATGCAATAAAGACGATTGCTCGCTAATACTCGGCGTTGAACTTGATGATGTGAGTCATAACACCAAAAAAGCTCAGCAACGTGATGAGTTCGTAAATAGTGCATGTGCATCAGCTGGATTTTCTTTACTCAGGATTAAAGCCGCAAGAGCTTATGTCATTGCCGATCTTAGGCAGCTGATTAAAGATGCAATAAGCACTTCAGACCGTATCGCAAATGGCGAGGTTATCATTGCGCCAGAGGCCTATAGTGATGGAAATGAGAGCAACACTGCGCAACTAACATCACATGTTATGGATGAAGCAGAAGTTCAGACACAAAAAATATGCCCTAAATGTGGCAAACCAATGGTACTTAGAACAGTGAAATCAGGCAGCAATGCAGGACACGAATTTTGGGGATGTAGTTCATTTCCCAAATGCCGCTGCATCTTAGATTAAGAATGCCCCAAAGTGAGTTTCGAACCTAGCTTAGCATCATCCGACCTTTGTCCATTTGACCAAACTTTAGTAATGCTACAGATTGACTAGTGTCATTGTGACGATTTTAAGGGAAAGCCATCATGAACATAGAATAAAGGGTATTTATCATGGCAAATACCAACATATTCAGCGTCAAACAAGTACTCTGGATCGTGTGCTTTCTTTCAAGCAATGCTTTTGCAGAAACACTCACTTGTGGGCTTAAAACAGTAACGGTTGCGGGGAAATCTGTGACCAAGATTATGCATGAGGATGGTACAGTAAGCTCTGGTAGTGGAGTTTCTAATAATTGGTTCTATGACGGTAAGTCAATTCGTCACCGTCTACTTGATGAAATTATTCCATGTGGAAACAAACCCAAAAGTCGAAACGAAGTGATTGAAGAATTGTCTGGGCAATTTGTCAAAAAGCCTGATATCTATGGCATGAACAAGCGTGAAGCGGAGTTAATAAAGAAATATACTGCAAATTTAATGAATACTAACGCGCAATGCTACTTACTGATCGACGCGGCGAAATCGACCTCACGTAAAAACTCTTTCTACATCGATTGTCATGACAAGTCTTCACACAAAAGTCGAATTTGGGTGTCGATGAATGAGCTAGAGCAGGGTATTACAAAGCAACCAGCCAGCCCATTGGCAAATCGAGCCGCTATCGATGTATGTAGTAACGCACTCAAAGGTAAAGTGACCAACTCCTCTACTTACAATCCTTCGTTACTGCTAGGTAGCAAGAACATTACCTACAACGCAACTGGTCGAAATGTAGTGGATATCGAATTTGAGGCGTCCAATAAGTTAGGTGTTGCGGGTAAATATAATGGGCATTGTGTGCTCGAGGGCGGTAAACCTATCGAGGTCACAATCAAAGAAAGATAAAGTTTACGGTACTATGCTGAGGAGCATTCTTCAGGCCACAAAGTCATTACTTTAACGGTAGCGATTCAATAAAGTATATTTGGGTTGTATTCATTAAGTAGCAATCAAGTTAATGAGTGGGAGCTCTCTGCTCACGGCGGTGTCGCTCATGATTGAGGTGTAATGCCCTATAAGGACTGTTTGATTTATGGTTATTGAGACTATTCCAGTTAAAAGCATATGGAGTTGGGTATGCAAAGTCTTCCCATGGATTGTACGTTGGCGATATTCGCGGGAAAAACTTGCAAAACTTGTATACGTAGATATTCGTCCTCGCTATGAATCTGTAGCAGTTGATTTAGGACAAGTTGCGTCTTTCAGAATGTATCTTCAATTAATCAATTTGACCCCGTTTCACATTGAGTTAGATCGAGGAAGTTTTAAATTCCATTGTGCTGGGGTGAACATAAATACTTCAATTTTGAAAAAGCAAAAAATTGCTCCAGGAGAAGTTGTTACACTCTACCTTAACGACCCAATTCCCGATGGGCATGCAGACCAAATTGCAAGGTACGCAGGGCAAAGCGACACATCACTCGAAGGAAATATTGAGTTCAACTGTAAAGTACATTCATTTGCCAAGACGATAGAGCCTCTTAGTGGTATCAAGCCAAGGTATTTGAATATTAGTTTTCGTAAAGTTGCATAGCAACAAGATCAAACAGGGGGATACTTTTTCAGGTTCAGTACACTTCAATTTTTCCCGTGCTGCGGGCGTTAGCTCTCTCGGAGGCTTCATATTGAAATTATTTGTCAAAAATGCAGTGTGGCTTCTGCTTGCTATGTCAGCCTTTCTTTTGGTGAAATCTTCAGATGAGACGGTTTGGTCAGCCTTGGGAGATGGTTGGCTTCACGATGTTTTTCTTCAGTTTGATAATGGTAATTCAATTATATTCAATCTCTCTGTTGGTTATATTGTGAGTACAATTTTTTACGTCTTGGTTGTTTTACTACCTGAGATCAAGACTAAAAATGAACTCAAGAAAAAGTTAGGCCAGCCAATATCGTTTGTATTAGAAGTTTATGATAAGGGCTTAATAGATGGTCTGTTCCACTGGAGCAAGCACGTCATACATTGCAAGCCTATTTCTGAGCATTTAAACGACCTTGATAGGTTTGAGAAGGAATCAACATATAAAAAACTAGGTGAAGCTAAGTGCATAATTATCGTTCAAGCCGCCGACGAAATTTTGCCAACTTTTGAGCAGCTAGTTCCTGTGGCATTTCAAATATCACATCAACATGCAATGATTTGGTTAAGCCTAACAAACTCTATTAGACAGCTCGCTCGTTTGTGGCCACAGGAAAAAGAGGAGCGGGATTGGGGTATTATTGACCTGAACTTAAAAGAGTTTATACATTATGTGGCTCTTTTCTACGGCCAAGAGCTAACAAAGCAATAATGATGGGACGCAAAAAGCTTGGCTGCGTCACTTCGTTCCTAATTTTAGCCAAGCTTTTTCGCACCCCTGTGTGCGGCGTTAACCCATAGAAATTTTTATCCGAAAATGTCGAGTTAGAGTTAATGCTTTAACTCGAAAATGTCCCAAAGACAGCTAGGTTATTCCTCAGCTACACAACCGCATACGCCACTAAATAATAAGGCTCCCGCAGGAGCCTTATTATTTAGAGCAGAATTGGCATATCGGTGCCGCATTTAATCTTCTAATAGATCGCGGCAGATCTGCACAAGATCTGACTGCACTGCCGCGGCGGTGACTTCACGGCCAGCGCCTGGGCCGCGAATGATCAGCGGGTTGCCCTGATAAAAGGCACTGCGGATAACAAACACGTTATCACCGGGCGTCAAGTTAGCGTAGGGATGACTCGGTTCCACCCATTGCAGCGCCACTTCAGCATTCACACCTTGCTCGGTGCGCTCCAATGCCGCCACATAACGCAGCACTTTGCCCTGCTCATTAGCCGCTGCATACTGTTGTGCCAGTTCACCATCCAGCTCCGGCAAGCGTTGCAGGAACTCATCGATTGAAATCTCTGCCAGATGTGCGGGCACCAGTGAGCTGAGGCGAATATCATCCAGCTCCAGTTCCAAGCCGATTTCCCGAGCCAAAATTAACAGCTTACGCTGCATATCGCGGCCGGAAAGATCATCGCGTGGGTCCGGTTCGGTAATACCCAGCGCTTTGGCTTCCAGCACCAGTTCCGAGAATGGCCGAATGCCGTCATAGTTTTCAAACAGCCAGCACAGTGTGCCGGAAAAAATCCCCCCCACGGCCTGCACCTGATCGCCACTATTATGCAGATCATTGAGCGCATGCTGCACCGGCAAGCCAGCGCCGCAACTGGCATTGTAGCGCCAGAACAAACGGCGGTTTCCCAACATCTGTTTCAATTCACGATAAAACGCCAACGGCCCAGAACCGGCCAGTTTGTTGGCACTGACCATATGGATACCATGGGCAAAAAACTCGGGATATTGCAAGGTCAGGCTGGCACTGGCGCTGATGTCGAGCGCGATCAGTTCATCACACGCCAGCGCATCCGCTTGTTCAAACAGATGCTCGTATTGCCACGGCGTGGCTTCGGCCTCGAAGCGTGTCTGCCAGTCAGTCACCGCAATACCTGCATTGCAAAACAGCGCCTTGCTGGAACTCGCCAACCCCACCAACACTACCTCAGCTTCCAACTGGCGATTAAGCTGCTGCGCGGATTTGCCATACAGCGTGACCCAGGCTTCACCGATATTGCCAACCCCCAGCAAAATAATACCGATACGTTTACGCGGGCCAGCACAGCGACGATGAACTTTCTGCGTCAGCAAGGCCACCTGCTGCTGCGGCACCAAGGTTACCAGACTCAGCGCATCCTGATACAAAAGCCGGGCTTCACGGCTCAACAGCCGAGCAAAACTGCGCCGATACTGTGCGGCGGCGGCACTCACCAAAGCCACCAAGCCAAAACCGCGATGGCTTTCGACGTCGCTGATCCCTAATGCCTCGGTTAACTGCTGCAGTAGCGCCAGCAACTGTTTACCTGACTCCAGCGTATAGGCCAATTCATGCTTTTGTTTACCCACTGACCAATGCGCTAAAGGTTGTAACCCGGCATGTTCCAGCGCTTCTAGCAAGTTTTCCCACGGCGATTGCAATTGCAAGGTGACCGTTAACACTTCATCAAGACTGGTCACCACTGGCGCGCTGGCAACATCGTTTTGCGGTGCCACCAGCGTAAAATCGGTTTGCGGCGCATAACTGGAGCGCACCGCCAGACTCACCTGCGTGTTATACAGCGGTTGCAGCGTACGGGAATGCAGTACCGGGGAACCGAGCCGTGCCAAGCGGTCTGCCTCTGCCAATGACATGTTTTGCAGTAATCTGGCGTCCTGAATTTTGTTGGGGTCGGCGTTAAACACCCCTTCTACGTCAGTCCAGATAGTGACCCGGTCAATATCGGCCAGACTGGCAATCAAGGTGGCACTGAAGTCAGAACCGTTACGCCCCAGCAACAACATTTCACCTGCCGGATTGGCGCAGATAAAACCGGTGATCACCAAACGTTCATCGGGATGCTGCTTGAGCATCTGTTGCACTTTGGCACGGGATTCTTCTACCCGAATTTTGGGTACTGCCGCCTCATCAGCGATAAGCAGACCGCGCGCATCAACGTTACAGGCGGCCACCCCAGATTCACGCAGCAACGCTGCCATCAGCCGGGCAGACCAACGTTCACCAAAGCCCACTACCTGATTGCATTGGTAGTCGCTACGCCCATCCAGCGCCAGCAAGCTCATCAGTGTCGCCCGGTCGTTGGCTAAGCGTTCCCGCAACTGCCGCGCCTGAGAATTACTCAATAGCTGCTCAATCAGGTTTTGCTGATAGTTCATCAGCACCTGCAACTCTTCCTGCCACAGTTGGCCTTGCTCACGCAGCGCTAACAACTTGTACAGGAAGTTGGTGGTTTTGCCTGCGGCAGAGACCACTATCAGATCATCAGGCCGCCCGTGGGTCAGCAGGATGTGGGCCACACGCCGGTAACAGTCAGGATCGGCAAGACTACTACCACCAAATTTATGTAAGTGACTACGTGCCATCAATTAATGCTCCCCAACTCAACAGGCGGCAACGGCTGCCAAACCGGCAGCGATATCGTCCAACAGATCTTGTGGATCTTCGATACCAACGGACAAACGAATCAGGGTATCTTTAATGCCCGCTTCAGCACGGGCGGCCGGCTCCATCGCGCGGTGAGTCATTGTAGCAGGGACTGCCACCAAACTTTCTACACCACCGAGACTTTCTGCGACCGAAAAATAACGTAACGCACCGAGAAATGCCGTTACCTGCGCTTCACCGCCCGTCAGCTCAAAACTGACCATAGCACCGAAGCCCTGCTGCTGTCTGGCAGCGATTTCGTGACCGGGATGTGTTGCTAATCCGGGATAATATACCTGCTGTACCTGGGCACTGTGTTGCAACAACTCGACGATTTTAGCGGCATTACTCTGATGCTGCTCAATGCGTAATGCCAATGTTCTTAAACCGCGCAATGTCAGATAGCTGTCAAACGCGCCGCCGGTCAATCCCAGCGTGTTCGACCACCAATGCAGTTGTTCCGCCAATGCAGGCTCTTTAGCGATCACCGCGCCACCGACCACGTCACTATGACCGTTGAGGTATTTAGTGGTGGAGTGCACCACGATATCGGCACCGAGCAGCAAAGGTTGCTGCAACGCGGGCGACAAAAAGGTGTTATCTGCCACCAGTAGCGCCCCAACGGCTTGGCAAGCAGCGGCGATGGCGGCAATATCAATGACTCGCAACAAAGGATTCGAGGGCGTTTCAATCCATACCATCTTCGGCTTACGGGCAATGGCCTGTTGCAGCGCTGCGGTATCGGTTTGATCCACTATTGCCAGTTGAAATTGACCCTTTTTCGCCAGATTGGTAAACAGTCGATAACATCCACCATAGCAGTCGTGTGGCACCACCAGCAGATCCTCGGGGCTAAGCAGGCTGACCACCAGCGTCACCGCCGCCATACCACTGGTGGTGATCACTGCCGGACAACCCTGTTCCAGTTCACCAATCGCATTACCAAGAATACTGCGAGTGGGATTACCGGAACGGCTGTAATCAAACTGCCTTGGCGTTGTGTGACCATCAAAAGCGTAGTTGGTTGAAAGATAGATGGGCGGAACCACAGCACCATGCTGGCTATCGGACTCAATCCCCTGACGGACGGCAATCGTCGCCATTTTCCGTGCTGTCATTTTTGGCTCCTCAAATGCTTTACAAGAAACACCATAAAGATGTCTGGATGGCTAAATTCTACCAACTCCCCCCTTGGCGTCAATAGGCATAAAGACGTTTAGACGTCCAAATGTATAGAATTCCATTTTTGTGATACAGTATTACGACCCGAGATTTGACTGTAGGGTGTAAGGGTTTAAAATCGGCAGCGAATTAGTGACATAGCAGGTGCAACATGACTGAATGGAATGGCGAATACATCAGCCCCTACGCTGAGCACGGGAAGAAAAACGAACAAGTAAAAAAAATCACTGTGTCTATTCCGCTGAAAGTACTGAAAGTGCTGACGGATGAACGCACTCGTCGCCAGGTCAACAACCTGCGTCATGCCACTAACAGTGAGCTGCTGTGTGAAGCATTTCTGCATGCCTACACCGGCCAGCCGTTACCCAACGATGAAGACTTGTCCAAAGATCAGCCCGACAGTATCCCGGCGGAAGCCAAGCAGATGATGGAAGATATGGGCATCGAATGGGAAGAAATGGAGTAAATGTGCCGTTTCCCAAGCCTTTCTCATTTTACTGACAGCCGGGAGTTTCCCGGCGTTACTTCGCTGTTATGTGGTCGTTGATCGATCCTGTTACCTTATTGCTGGCATCGCTGATTATTGTTATCGGTGCCGTGACGCAAAGTCTGTTAGGCTTCGGTCTAGCGGTCGTTTCTACCCCGCTACTTTATATTGTTGACCCGGAACTGGTGCCAGTACCGGTGATTATTCTGAGCTTTTCCATTGCGTTGCTAACACTGCTGCGCGAGCGCGGCAATCTGGAACTGGGCGGATTGCAATACGCATTGGCCGGACGGATTCCCGGCAGCTTGTTGGGGGTTACGTTGCTATTGGCGCCGCGCGCGGTGCTGGGCTTGATTATTGCGGCCATTGTTGGCGCGGCAGTAGTGATGAGCTTGAAGAAATTCAGCGTCGCCGTCACCCGTCGCAACCTGTTTATTGCAGGTGCCTTTTCGGGCATATTCGGGACGGTAGCAGGTATCGGTGGCCCGCCGATGGCATTGCTGCTCACGGGGCGCGAAGCCGGTAAATTCCGTGCGGCGTTGTCGGCATTTTTTATGGTGAGCACCTGTATCAGTCTGCTGATTTTGGCGCTGTCCGGTATGGTCAGTTGGCGCGATTTGTTGTTATCTGTGCTGTTATTACCGGCGGTAGTGCTGGGATTTCTCGCCTCAGGCATCTTGTTACCCCGAGTAGATAAACGCCGCACCCGCTTGCTGACATTAGCGCTGTGTGGCGCCAGCGCATTATTGCTAGCACTCAAATCCTTGTGGGCGTTGCTATCCTGACAACGCCCTTGTTGTTTCACCTAGAAGTGATACGAGGTCTGTAACGCGCCGCCGATAGCGTTATCGCTGCCAAACATCCCAGTCAAATCTAATCTAAAGAACTTGCCAATAGCGATACCCGTTCCCACTGAATAGATATCGGTGGTGACATCGTTGAGATCCTGGCGATAACCAAGTCGCAACGCTAGCCAGTCAGTGGCTTTCACTTCACCACCGACACGCCAATATTTCGGCCCTTCCAGCTCGGCAAACTTGTTGTTTTCCGTCAAGTCGATATCGCTGGTTAACATCACTGTCCGCCATTCATAAGCGATACCAGCAGTTACCATGGGTTTGATTTGGTAGGTTAATTGCTGGCCTTCGGAAACCATGGTCTGCATGTCTTGCTTCACCAAGTTGCGGCCACTGAGCCCCACGGTCAGCCCCGGCATGGGTTGCAGTGCGACCCCAACATCCAGGTTAAAACCTGTGTCATCGTTACGATAATCGTCACTGTCAAAATCATTAACATCAAAATTGTTGGCTGACACCGCATAATTGAACGTATCCAGCCGCTGCAATTTCGGCGTAATCCCGACGGTGAGCGGCATATTCGCCACAGTGAAGCCACTGCTCAGCGCCACACCGACATCAGAAACCGCCCCGGCAATCACGCGCCCTTGAGATGACAAATCATCCAGGGCTGGCGGATTTAGCGGATCCAGCGTACTCAATAACAACAGATCGGATGCACGGATATCGGCTAGCGCGAAACCATCCAGATAAGTCTTAGCGATAACGGCAACTGACATTCGCTTACTAGAGGGCAACACCACGGCAAATCCCAAGCCAGCACTGGCGTAAGCGCTATTGCCGACTAATGACTGTAGATTCCCCAATAGCTGATCGCGATAATGCAGCATTCCCTCAACATCGCGGTTATCTATCGCCAGTTCCAGAGCATCATAGTTGTCCTGCACATCATCAAATTTATCGACCATTTTGTCTTTATCGGCACCATCAGCACCTAAGGTTGGCAACAGCAGGCTCACGTCTTCGCTCTGGCGCTCCGTTAGGCTCAATAATGCCGGATTGATAAAACCCGCCACCATTCTGTCACCTGCCGCCACACCCGCACCGCCCATGGCATCGGTTCTGGCTTCATACACATCTTGCCCGGCCCATAGTGGCCCACAACTTAATGTAGTGGCGCATAGCAACGCCAGCATCTTCAGTTTCATCCCGCTTCTCCCCAGCCGCTGTTTGTTCAATTAAAGATAGTTGTTACCCAATGACTCTCCAGAAAAAGCGGCACAAAAAAGCCCCCGCTGAAGCGAGGGCTTTGATTTCCATCACATAAATGATTTACCCAAGATAACTTTGTCCCGCATACAGGATGAAGTGTCTTAGTGCCAGCACCCCGGTCAGGCTACACAACGCGCCTAGCAGCATGACACCTTTGCCATGACGTTGCTGCGCCGGTAACAGCAGCGATAACAGCGGTACACCAAAACCAACTGCCACCACCAATGTCCAGAACACCGCAGCCCAAGTGCCAGTTGTCAGTGATGCCAGTGCGGCAGCAGCAGCGCCACCCTTGAAGTACAGGCCACAAAACAGCATGAACAGGAACAGCATCTCGATGCCAACGACTGGCAGCTCAATACCGTGCATACGGCCAAGTTCATGATCATGCGCCGGAGTTCTGAACAGCAGTAGTGCTACAACTGCGTTGGCGGCTGCACCAGCAGAAATCCCTGACACCAAGAACAGCGCTGGCAGAATCGCGGTATTGAGCATCGGATAGATGTTCATCGCCGAGATCAGGAAACCGGTGTAAGCACCCACGATCACCGCTAGCGCAAACAACAACGTTTCTATTGGTTTTCTGAGACCATTCAGCACATCGGCCAGTCCTTGCAGGAAGCCCAAACCGATAGTTGCCAGTTGCCCCCGGAATACCACCAGTGCATACAGGAAGGTCAACGGAATAAAGACCAATAACGCCAACACCCCGATAGACATCACTGACGTGAAGTTATAGTTAACGAGGATCAACCAGAAATGGAACGGCCGAGTCAGGTCAACGACCAGACATAACATTCCCAGACAGATAGCCACGGGTGCAATGAGTGCAGCGGCCTTAAGGACGGGACTCTCCTCACGGTCGCCTTTTACCCAACGCATCGCGATGGCGATCAGTAAACTGCCTGCAGAAAGCCCGGCCAGAAACAGGTATACGGCAATCACCCAATGCCAGGTCACAGGATTGTACTGTGACATATCACCCCAGATATTGTTCATGCTTCAATCCCTCCTTTGCGGGCAGGAATACGATAAACCCTTGGTTGCGTACCAAGATGGACTTTTTCGCGATAGGTTGGCGCGCTGTTCAGCAGTTTGCTCACTTCGCTATTGGCGTCATTGGCATCGCCAAACACCAAGGCATTGGTGGGGCACACAGTGACACAGGCAGGTTGTTCGCCACGTGCTAGCCGAGTATCGGCACAGAAATTACATTTTTCAGCGGTGTGACTGACTGGGTTGATAAAGCGCACTTTGTAAGGACAGGCAGCGATACAATACTGACAGCCAACGCACTTATCTTGTTTAATCGACACGATACCGTCGGCAGTGACATACGCCGCTCCGGTGGGACACACCTTAACGCAAGGCGCATCTTCACATTGTTGACAAGACACTCGGTTATATTTGAAGTGCAATAATGGCACTTCACCAAATGGGCCTTCCACGCGAACCTGCAGACGGGTCACACCTTCGGGCACTTGGTTTTCACTGCGGCAGGCAACATTGCACGCCTGACAGCCGATGCATTTGTTTTCATCATGCACCATGACATATCTTTTGCTCATTGTCGGCCTCCCGTTATGCCTTTTCCAGTTTCACGCCAGTAGTGTGTACACACATACCGCATACAGGTGCTGTCGCATGCGGCAACAGATTGCCACAATGCAGCCCTTTGCCACTGGCACGGGTCAGTTCCTTGTTTTTTGAACCAAAGCCCATGTATGCAAATACGGTGTCTGGGCGAATGCCCTTAGTGACCAGCGCATGGCCGATTTCGCTGCCAACGCTAGACGTCAGACGGATGCTGTCACCACTGTTGATGCCATATTTCGCGGCAGTTTGTGGGTGGATCCACACCGCGTTATCTGACATCAGGTTAGCGAGCATCGGAACATTGTGAGTGGCCCCATTGGTATGCACTGCTACCTTGCCTTGAATGAAGTACAACTCATCAGGTTGCTTCAATTTAACATCGTGATAGGCAATAAGGCCGCGCCCAGGCGCCATCGCTTCAACTTCGGCGGAGTAAAGCTCAATCTTGCCGCTTGGGGTCTTGAATTTCACAGCACTGCCATAAGTACCATCTTCATCTGCCACACGAGCGCCAGGATAGGCCGCCACAAAGTCGGCTACCATCTGCGGTTCACGCAGCATCAGGGGCTTACCGTAGCTGACATAGCCCTTAGTTTTGATGAGTTTCAGCAGCGCATCATCTTTGTTGAGCTGAGCCAACTGCAAGGTCTGGATATTGTCCCAAGGATAATAGGCTTGTAAGCCCAGCTTGATCCCTAATTCACGGAAGATCTGCCAAGCGGGTTTGGCCTCGCCAATCACATCGACCACCTGCTGGCGTACATAGTAACCGGGGTTCTTACCTGACTTATCGGCAATCTCTTCATCACGTTCCAGATAAGTGCATTCCGGCAGAATGTAATCGGCAAAAGCGGCGGTTTCACTGACGTACAGATCGCAACACACGACCAGTTCCATCTGCTTCAGTACCCGTTCCACCTTGCTGCGGTCTGTCACGGTCTGCATCGGGTTGGTACGGGTCATTACCCAGCCATGGATAGGATAAGGTTTGCCAGTTTCTACGGTATCAATAATCGATTGGTAGACGCCGCCCATCTTCCAGGTCAGCGCATACTGCTCATCCAGTTGATCGATACGTTTGGCTTCAGGTTTAGGAATTTTCACGCCTGGATTTGCCAAGGATGGCGCGACTTCAGCACCGGCGAATTTATTGTAGCTGCTGGCCTTTTTGCCAGTGTACAAACCCCCTTTGCGCTCAAAATTGCCTATCAACACATTAGCGGCATAAATTGCCCGACGCAGCTCAAACTCTTCTGGCGTAAAGGTACTACGATGACCAAAATCGACCACTGCATGGGGTGCCGCTTTGGCCAGTTCATGAGCAATACGGCGAATGTCCTTGGCGGGCACATCTGAGAGCTGTTGCGCCCATTCTGGCGTGTATCCGGCAACCTGCGCAGCAAATTGCTCAAAACCATCCACATAACGTTCGACAAACGCCTTGTCATAAAGATTATCGGCAATCAACACTTGGCTGATCGCTAGCGCCACGGCAACGTCACTACCAGGGCGTACCGAATACCATTCATCAGCTTTTGAAGCCACGACAGAGAAACGCGGATCAAACACTACCAATTTGGCATGCTTATCCATCTGCGCCGTCATCAAGGCACGCGTTTCGGACATATTGATCCCCTCATAGAGGTTATGACCGAAGTTGATGATGAACTTACTGTTGCTTAAATCGCGTTTGAGCTTAGTGCCATAAATAGCGTGGGCGGCAACTTCATAACCACCGGGGCAAGTTGACAAGTGGGTAAAAGTATTCGGACTGCCAAAAGCGTTCGCCATATTGAAAATATGGGTGTGTTCCGAACCTGACTTGGAAGAAAACACCACAGTTTCTGGGCCATATTTGCTTTTCAGCTCGTTCAGTTTGGTGGCAATCTCGCTGTAGGCTTGTTCCCAACTGATGGTCTGCCACTTGCCTTCGCCACGCTCACCCACGCGTTTCATCGGCTTAACAATACGTTGTGGATCATACAGCAGACTGTGACCCGCACCGCCACGGGCGCAGACTTTACCACCGAACGCCTTGGCTTCGGCGTTACCCTGAATAAATACCGTCTTACCATCCACTACCCGAGCAGAGATAGGGCAACGGGTGGAACACATTTCACAGATACTGGGCACCGCTTCAGCACTGCCGCTCAGTGCTGGCGCACCGACCGCAGCAATGGAGCCGGGGATAACGCCAGTTAAGGCACAGGAAGCACCGGTTGCGCCTGCGCCTTTAAGGAAAGCCCGT
The DNA here is from genome assembly GCF_017368415.1 of Shewanella sp. 4t3-1-2LB. Lineage (NCBI taxonomy): Bacteria > Pseudomonadati > Pseudomonadota > Gammaproteobacteria > Alteromonadales > Shewanellaceae > Shewanella > Shewanella sp. 4t3-1-2LB. Next base: position 312 of record NZ_JAFNJD010000034.1, on the reverse strand, counting down.
CGATCAAGCTTTATCATGGTTAACCTCCATCATCTTCCACGGAAGACGAATAGTTCACTCGGAATCGTTTTTATTCAGACGCATTGCGTGGTTTGTATCGCAACTGCATCTGCGCTGATTTCGAGTAGATTGTTAACCCCTGAATATTCTGTGGGTATTGTGGTAAACCACAATGTGCATCTGGATGTGATCCAAGGCATAAGAAGTCTGGGCTTCTGCCTGCAATATGTGAACGGAATTACATTCTATTTACTAATTAACTGAAGCTGAAAATAACCATTTAATGACACATAAAAATGGCCAATATTAACT
>NZ_JAFNJD010000033.1:0-52308 GCF_017368415.1 Shewanella sp. 4t3-1-2LB | reverse complement strand
CGGCAACAGTGACTTGTTTAACCGCTTCGATTTTGAATTGTTCGGGGTAACGTTTATGGCTCATGGACACCTCTTTTTTAGCTAGTTTATCTAACTAAAAGGTGTCTAGGAAATCAGTGGCGATTCACACCGTTCAGCACCGCATGTGATGTCCTATCACGGCAATGCGCTGGCGGATTTGGCAACTTTCGCGGTATTTGCAGGGATTACTTACGCTATCGTGGGGGACAACTATTATCGCCAGAGTGGAGATCAGTACATTTATGTCCAGAATCCTCCCGCTGGCAACTATACCATGGTCAGTACTCCAACCGTTGTAACAGGCAGCAGCACCCTAACACCAGGCACCGTAGTAGATGTGATTGCCGGGGTGACCAAAAAAGTCGCCTATGACGGACGGTTATATTATTGCGCGAATGGTATTTGGTACTTACCGTTGGATGGTGGTAAGCAATTTGTGGTGGTGAACGCGCCGTATTGAGCTTTCTGACAACAACACTTGAGACCAGTGAAATTGGACGGAATGGCAATTGTGCTCAGGTAGCACAATTGCCGCTAGCGCTGCGGCCAGTTGAGCGACCAAGGCTCACCCCAAACTTGCAACTGGTTGGCAACTGCGGGCGTTTGAAACTGACAGCCTGTTTGCGGCGGACACAGATAGCGAAACACCTGCCCTTGCCAATGGAACTCCAAACCATAGGCGTGCAGATAACCACGATCAGTAATGGTTTGAGCGTCACCGTACAAGCTATCGCCGAGGATTGGCACGCCCAGACTACTCAGTGCCACCCGCAGTTGGTGGGTTTTACCACTCAAGGGTTTTAGCAGATACAGTCGCAACCCCTCAGCCACCGACTGGCTAAAAAACTGTGTAATCGCAGGATTGGCGGTAGTTCGCAGCAGTTTATACATGCCGCGACGCGACTTGCCCATATCGCCAATCACCCAACCCTGTTTTTTCTTCGGCTTACCGGCCGCCAGTGCCAGATAGTATTTCTGCACCTGGTGCTGGCTAAACATGGCGGTAAATCCAGCGGCGGCGGCAGAAGATCGCGCCAGCAGCAACAATCCTGACGTCATGGTATCGAGCCGATGCACCGGATACAGCTTGATGTTTAAGTCGGCTTCTAACTGCGCCACCAGCCCGGCAGTGCCATCCTGACTGTGGAAGTGCACGGCCGGGGCTTTATCCACCACAATGAAATCCGCCTCAGTCGCGAGCAGACGATAGTTATCAGGGCTGGTCATGAAGGGTGCTTCTGTCCATCGGCTATTCAGGCGCGCGGGAAGTTAAGGATAACTTTCAGTCCTGGCTGGTTATCGGTGAGGTTAATTGTCGCATGATGGCGCGATAAAATCGCTTTTACCATAGATAAACCCAAACCACTGCCCTGCTCATGTCGACTGGGATCAAGCCGCACCAAGCGTTCAAACACCTTTTCACGGGCGGCTTCCGGGATACCAGGGCCATTGTCACTGATCTCAATACTGCCACCGCGTTGGCGAATACAGATACTGGCGCCCTCACCCGCATATTTGATGGCGTTATCCACCAAATTGAACAGCGCTTGAAATAACAGATGCTTATCGCCAGAAATAACACAATCCTCGTTGGTTTCCAGCGTTAGTGTTTGTTGGCGCTCTTCCGCCAGAGCTTCTGCCATTTCCCGCAAGTCGGTACACAGCTCATGCAAACTCACCGGTTGTAATTCCAACGCCTGCTGGCCTTCTTCAATACGCGTCAGTGACAGCATAGCGTTAAAGGTTGCCAGACAGTGATCCAACTCATCGGTCAGTTCGCCGCAACGTTCGGCTAAACGTTCCGGTGGCTGATAGGGCAACTGCTCCAGCCCGATACGCAAATGCGACAGTGGTGTGCGCATATCGTGGGCAATGTTATCGGTCACTCCCCGCACTGCGTGCAGGTTATGCTCCAGCGTGTCCAGCACCCGGTTAAATTGCGCCGCCAGCAGATCAAACTCATCCTGCTTGCCACTGACAGGCAGTCGCGTGTTGTAATAGCCTTTTTCAATACGTTCACTCAAACGGTTGTAATGGACCAAGCGGCTGAGTAACCCTTTGGAGAACAGGTAGCCCACCACCAGCGCCAACACAATAGTCAGCGCCAACGCAGTTAATGCCGCGCTGACAAACTTATCGATCAGCGCCGCCAAATGGTCGGTGCGGGTGGCGATTAACACGGGGCCATAGCGGGTCATCACCACGCCGCCGGTGAGAATATGCAGCTTTTCCGGGCCACCGGTAAATATCGGAAATTCGCGGGTATTGGGCAATAGCGGCATGTTTTCCGGCATCAATGTCAATGAGCCGACCATTTCTACTCCGCCTTGCCAGGCAATTAATGCGGTGCGTGAATCTGAGGCGCGGATCTGTGCCGCAAATGCTCGCCGATCGACGGTCAGAGATAGCTGCTGATAGCGCTGGGCTTCTGATAATAGATGTTGCCGAACTTGAGCCTGCTGCTCCGTCACCAGTTGGCGATACAACACCAGCAGCAAGGTGCCGATGATTAACATCACCAGCACCGAGAAAATAACGGTAATGCGCCAAGCACTGCTTCTAAAGGGCTTAATAACCTTTGCGGAGACGATAGCCAGCACCTCGTATGGTTTCGATCAGCTCGCCATGCCCAAGATCTTCAAATTTACGCCGCAGTTTGGCGATGTGAACATCGATGACATTAGTGCGCGGGTCGAAGTGATAATCCCATACCGCCTCAAATAACAATGTGCGACTGACCACCTGATTGGCGTGTTCCATCAGGTACTTCAGCAACAAAAACTCCTTTGGCTGCAGCAACAGTTCTTCTTCATTGAGGGTGACGGTGCGGGTCAGTAATTCCATGCGTAATGGCCCGACTCGTAAGTCAGTTTTCGCCGGTTGTGATTGCCCACGTTGCATCAGTTTTTCTGCACGCACGAGCAATTCAGAAAAAGCAAACGGCTTGGTCATGTAATCATCACCACCGGCGCGCAACCCTTTAACCCGTTCATCCACATGACTCAGCGCGGACAGGATCAACACCGGTGTTTGATCGCCGGTAGCCCGTAGCGCTGCCAGCAGTTTCAAGCCATCGAGCCCAGGTAACATACGATCGAGGATCAGCAATTCAAACTGCCCTGTCGTCGCCAACATCAAGCCCTGCTGACCATCGGCGGCAGTTTCGATACTGTGGCCCTGTTCTAAGAAGCCCTTGACGATATATTCCTGGGTGGTGGCGTCATCTTCGACCAGTAATATCTTCATCTGTTAATCCCATTTCAGTAACGGCAATTGCCGCTGATGTTCAATGTCATATGCAAGTTTGTGGCTGCCATTTTCATCCAGCACTTTAAGTTCTAGATAACTGATCCCTAAGTCTTGATCCAACTCCGCCTGTTGCAAATAACCATTGTTGTGAACTAAGGCTAACTGGGTCAGCATGGAAAACCGCTGCTGGCGTTGCTGTAACATCAGCGCTAGCGCCAAAGGGGAAGCATCCTTGGCAAGCCTGCGCATGTGGTTGTTGAGCACTTTGCCGTCAACGCCATCCAAGGTCAGTTCACTTTGATTACGGCTACGGGGGTCAACCAGTGTAAACCGATATACCAGTTTACCGTCGTTGATTTCAGCAATAAATTCAATGATCTCACCCAGATTCTGCGCTTCGGCACTGGCAATCGCGGCAGCCGGAACCAAATGCTGACCATCTCTGAATAAGCTGAGCATCGGCGATGGCGCTGCGAATGCAGCAGAACACCACAACAACAGGGTTGCCAATATCAGCCTCATGTCGCCTCCATCCAAGCAGACTGCCGTAGAAATCGCTTTTTTTACATTCATTTAATGGTTATCAGCCAATTGCATATGGTCAATTTCCACTTCTGGACCGAAGCGGGTATTGCCGACTTTGCCCGTCAGTGTCAGTGGTGTATCACCTTTGACGTCAATATGACGCCATAACGCATTGTCAATTTCGACTTTCAGTTCACCACTCTGATCGCGAAACAGATAATGTTCGCCACCCAGCGCCTTGATCAGATAACCTTGCAACGCTACCTGTGTATCAAGGTCTGCACCCTTGGCAGCTTGCGCTGTTGTCACCGAGGCACTCGCCATTGCCGGTGCAGCAACGACCAGTAACGCGCCTAATAACCCGCAAATTCTTTTGGTCATCATGCATACCTCCTGAAATATTGGGCAATTTAGTATACGGAAGGTTGCTTTAAACCTGCATGGAAACAAGATTAAGTTTTGATCATCTGTCGGAGGATATGCAGGCAGGTTCATGTTCCAGCAAGTGGATAAGGTCAGATTTCAGGGCGACTTCCGTTTGCAAGCCTTCCGCAAGGGCCAATTTCTGCACCAGATGCAATGGCACCTCGGCATGCAGCTGATAGGCAATACCGGCAATACTCGCCACTAAGCGCACGGATTCCCCCATCACCAGCAACGAGTCAATAGTGACCCACAGCTTGTTGTAACTGCGGCTCAAGCGGCCGCTGCTGATGGCGTTAAAGCGGATGCCCTGGTTGGGGATCACCCAGCGCACATGCTCACCACAACGTTGACGCGCATCGGTGTTACAGGCAATTTTCTGTTCGCCAAACTGTAACCACTGCAGTTGCTGCTGCTCGTCATACGGTAATACCTTGGCATCAAAGATATTACGCAAGCCCATCTGCCGCGCCACAGCTTCATTACGCGGCTTAAGTAACACCTGCCGTGGCTCCCCCTGCTGCAGCATCTGCCCCTGACTGATCAATACCAGTTTATCCGCCAGCAGCAAGGCTTCGTTAATATCATGGGTCACCATGATAACCGGGATCTGTAACTGACTCTTCAAACGCGCCAGCTCAATATATAAGCGCTCACGAGTTTCTCGATCCAATGCCGAAAAAGGTTCATCCAGCAATAATACCGAAGGCTCTCGCGCCAATGCCCGCGCCAGCGCCACCCGCTGTTTCTGCCCACCAGATAACTGATGTGGCAACCGCTCGGGTAATCCCTGCAGATTTACCCGTTCCAGCCACTGTAGCGCTCGTTGTCGCCGTTGTGATTTGGGTAGATGGTCAAGACCCGCCATCACATTAGCCTGTGCGCTGAGATTGGGGAACAAACCATAGTGCTGTGGCACGTAGCCCAGATGACGTTGTTGTGGTGACAGGTTAATTCCGTCAGCAAACCACAACTGTTCGCCACAACGGATTTCACCGGATTGTGGCTGGTTGAGTCCGGCAATCATCCGCAGCAAGGTTGTCTTACCACCGCCAGATGGGCCAACAACAGCGAGTAATTCACCGGCGCGGCAGCTAAACTCGGCCTGCAGCGGAATACCATTCATCTGTGAAATATGCACGTGCAGATCGCCGCGAGCCTTCATCGATGACGCTCCATCCGCCGCGACAGTGCCGTAGTCAATGCCAGCGTGGAGATAGCAAATAAAAGCAACAGCAATGACATATTACCGGCAGCACTGAAATCAAACGCCTGCACATTATCGTAAATCGCAATGGAGATAGTTTTAGTCTCTCCGGCGATGGAACCGCCCATCATCAGCACGACGCCAAATTCGCCCAGCACATGAGAAAAACACAAAACTAATGCAGTGAGAATTCCCGGCCATGCCAGCGGCAGTTCCACCCGAAACAGCTGTTTCAGACGCCCCATACCACAGCAGGCACTGGCATCGCGCACCTCTTGGGGGATCGCCTCAAATGAACGCTGAATGGGTTGTACAGCAAATGGAATATTGACCAGCACTGACGCCAGTACCAGACCAGAAAAATGGAACACCAACTGCACATCAAAATATTGTTGCAGCAGTTGGCCGATAAAGCTGTCACTGCCCAAGCTGACCAACAAGTAATAGCCGATGACCGTTGGCGGTAGCACCAACGGCACCATAATCAAGGCTTCTAACCAGGACTTACCGGGGAAACGCTCGTAGGCCAGCGGCCTCGCAATAATCACGGCCAGCGGGATCAGTATCAGCACACTGATGGCGGCCAGTTTGATCGACAACCACAGTGACTGCCAGTCCATCAATGGCCCTCTTCTGGCAGCGCAAAACCATAGGCGCGGAACACTGCTCGAGCAGGTTCGCTTTGCAGGTAACGATAAAAGTCTTGGGCAACATCACCCGCGCCTTTAAGCAACACCATACGTTGCGTCAACGGGTGGTGTTGCTCGTCTGGCAACGCCACGTATCGCCCACGTTCGCGAAACTGCGGAGCCATTGCCAGTGACAAGGCAACAATGCCCCCTTGAGTGGAGCCACTGAGCGCAAACTGGGCGGCTTGCGAGACGTTTTCGCCATAAACAATTGAAGGCTGTAGCGCTTGCCATAACCCCTTTTGTTGTAATAACTGACGGGCGCGCTCACCATAAGGCGCATGTTCAGGGTTGGCAATGGCAAACCGTGTTAGTTGTCCACTTTGCAGTAGTTGTGTCAGTCCTGACAGGTCAGTATCGAGAGTCAACGGTGAGTTATTGGGTGCCACCAAGGCTAATCGGCCATAGGCATAGACCACCCCGTTATCGGCAGTTACCTTGGCAGATGCCAGTGCTGCCACATATTTTTCATCTGCCGACAAAAACAGTTGAAACGGCGCACCATGTTTAATCTGCGCCACAAAATTACCCGAGGAACCATAGGAAACGCGCAATTGTTTGCCAGTTTGCTGCTGATAGTTTTTAACAATCTGCTCCATGGCAAACTTGATATTGGCCGCAGCGGCAATATTGGGGACTTCAGCGGCCACCCAGGGACTGCCACAGATCAGCAATAACAGTGCTAGCGAACGCCACAGCCAAGCCATGCTTAATTATCCTGTTCCCAGGCTTGCGCCGCCTGTTCATCAGCATCCCGCGCGTCCACCCAGCGCTTGTTAGCACCAGCGCCTTCTAATTTCCAGAAAGGGGCCTTGGTTTTCAAAAAATCGATCAAGAATTCACAAGCGGCGAACGCCGCTTTACGATGTGCACTGCTGACACCGATAAACACGATCTGCTCACCTAATGTCATAGTGCCAACACGATGAATAATAGTGACAAAATTCAGCGGCCAACGCTCATGGGCTTGAGCCGTGATCTGCTGTAACACCGCTTCGGTCATGCCCGGATAATGCTCCAGCGTCAGATCAGTCACGGCACTGCCATCGTTAAAATCCCGCACCTTGCCGACAAAGGTCACAATCGCGCCATCACTGTTGTCGGTAGCAATACGGGCATATTCTGCCGGAACATCAAAATCCTGTTGTTGTACCACAATCCTATCTTGCATCGTTAGCCCCCGGTCACCGGTGGGAAAAACGCCACTTCATCACCGTCATTAACCTCCGCATGCCAGTTGCTCAGCGTCTGGTTAACAGCCACCAGAAGTTTGTCAGACTCTAATGCCCGCGCCCATTTCTCATTTTTGGCAGCCAGGTGAGTCCGTAATGCTGCGGTGGTGGCAACGTGTTCACCAGCTTCCAACTGAATGGAAGGCGTACCGAGTAACTCTCTGATTTGGGCAAAAAACAATACATTAATCATGGGCTACACCTTAAAATGTCCTGATTTACCACCGCTTTTTTCCAGCAGGCGGATGCCGGTAATATGCATATCTTTCTGCACCGCTTTACACATGTCGTAGATGGTCAACGCCGCGACAGAGGCGGCCGTCAGTGCTTCCATTTCCACACCGGTTTTACCGGATAATTTGCAGCGACTGGTGATCCACACTCGGTTAAATTGCGGTTGTGCTTCCAGATCCACCTCGACTTTGGTCAGCATCAACGGATGGCACAAGGGGATCAGCTCTGAGGTTTTTTTAGCCGCCATAATGCCTGCAATGCGGGCAGTGGCAAATACATCGCCTTTATGGTGCTTACCGCTGACGATCATCTCCAGTGTTGCCGGTGCCATCTCGACATAAGCTTCGGCGCGGGCCTCACGTTCAGTTTCCGACTTGGCAGTAACGTCTACCATGTGGGCGTTACCATCGGCATTGATATGGGTAAATGTGTCGCTCATCAAAAAGCTGCCTTAATTTGTCGTTCAAAATGCGGCGGTTATCCACCTAACGCATTAACCGCCGATAGAGGCCAGATGCTGGGTAACGCCAGTAATCCCTTGATGCAGGAAATGGGTTTCTTTCTTCAAATGTAACTGCTGATGCAACCGTTCAATCAACGCTGGCTGTTGCGCGGTTGACTGTAGCAAGTCCCGCAGATCCAGCCCCTGTTCAGTAAACAGACACAAGTGCAGCTTGCCAACAGCAGACACCCGCAAGCGATTACAGCTGGCACAGAAGTCCTTGGAGTACGGCATGATCAGGCCGATACGACCCTGATAATCTGGATGACTGAAATTTTGCGCTGGCCCATCTTCCGCTGATGGCTGGTCGTATAACCAACCTTCCGCCATCAATCGACCTTTAATGGCTTCACCCGCCAGATGATGTGCCTGAAAATATTCATGGCCCAAGCCTGTTTCCATCAGCTCAATAAAGCGTAAATCGATAGGTGTATGTTTGATCCAGTGCAGAAAACGCGGCAAATCTTTATCGTTCAGGTCTTTCAGCAACACGGCATTGATTTTTACCCGCTCAAAACCGGCGTTGAGCGCTGCATCAACACCACGCATCACCTGATCAAAGCGGTTTTCACCGGTGATCTGATAAAACATCCGCGGATCCAAGCTATCGACAGAAATATTGATGCGCCGCAGACCCGCGTCATACCACTCTTGCGCATTTTTCTCTAACCGATACCCGTTAGTCGTGGTAGCAATGGTATGAATCGCATCGTTGTCAGCTAAAAGTCGTACAATATCGGTAAAGTCTTTGCGCAGCGTTGGCTCACCGCCGGTAATGCGCACTTTACGGGTACCGACCTTGGCAAAAGCCGCCACCAGATGCTCAATTTCACTGAGTGTCAAAAAGGATTGCTTGCCATTGGGATGATAGCCATCGGGCAAACAATAGCTGCATTTGAAATTGCAAACGTCAGTCACTGACATTCGCAGATAATGGAATCGCCGACCGAAATCGTCTTGTAACTGCTGGGACATGATCACCTTTCCAAAACAAGGGGAGGCAAGCGCATTTCTACTCTTACCCCGGTGGCAAAATGCCACGGCTTAAGCCCCTTATCTGTCGTGACGTAGGGACCTGAGCTCGGAGAACCGTCAGTCCTTAGTATAGATGCAAATGGCCCTTCACCAAAACCCTAAAAGAGACTGTTGATAAGAGAAAGGCAGGATCTGTGACTAAAGTCCACTATAACTCCCCCTAGTCAAACGCTGTGCGTCAACCAAATTTTCGGGTATGGTTGGGGACATAAACCAACATCCCGTTAACACGAGGCGAAGGATAAGAAACAATGATGGAACGCGAATCCATGGAATTCGATGTTGTGATTGTCGGTGCAGGCCCAGCTGGATTGGCGACTGCATGCCGTTTACTGCAAATCGCCAAAGATGCGGAAACGCCCCTTAGCGTATGTGTGGTGGAAAAAGGTGCCGAAGTCGGCGCGCATATTATGTCCGGCGCAGTATTTGAGCCAACAGTGCTGGAAGAGTTGTTTGGTGACTGGAAGAGTTTGGGGGCACCGCTGGACACAGCGGTTAGCAGCGATGAGTTCCTGTTGTTGCAGTCCCCCACAAGTGCCAGAGAAATGCCGCATTCACTGATCCCGAAAACCATGACCAACGATGGCAATTACATCATCAGTGCAGGCAATCTGTGTCGCTGGCTGGCGGAGCAAGCCGAAGCGTTGGGGGCAGAAATTTTTCCGGGATTTGCCGCCAGTGAACTACTGTTTAACGAAGATGGCAGTATTAAAGGGATTATTACCGGCGATATGGGCGTTGCCAAAGATGGCTCCCCCAAAGACAGCTATATGCCAGGCATGGAGTTGCTGGCAAAATACACAGTGTTTGCTGAAGGATGTCGCGGCCATCTTGGAAAACAACTCATCCAGCACTTCCATTTGGACAACGGCAAGAGTCCACAACATTATGCCCTCGGGTTTAAAGAGATATGGCAGATCCCCGCAGCGCAACATCAACTGGGCAAAGTGCTGCATACGGCTGGCTGGCCGCTGACGGAAGCTTCTGGCGGTGGTTTCCTTTACCATATCGCGCAAAATCAGGTGGCTGTGGGACTCATCGTAGATCTCAACTACAAGAATCCACATCTGAGCCCCTTTGAGGAGTTTCAGCGCTACAAGACCCATCCGAAGATTGCCGCCATTCTGCAGCAGGGGCAACGCCTGAGTTACGGTGCTAGAGCGATAGCCAAAGGCGGACTCAATTCGCTCCCCAAGATGAGTTTTCCCGGTGGTTTGCTGATCGGCTGTGACGCTGGCACGCTAAATTTTGCTAAAATCAAAGGTGTTCACACCGCCATGAAGAGTGGCATGCTGGCCGCTGAAACCCTAGCTGAAGCGATGTTTGCTGGCGTTGAGGCGGGTAAGGACCTGGACTGTTTTCAAACGCGCATCGAACAGAGTTCATTATACGAAGAACTCTACTGTGCCCGTAATTTCGGTCCGGCATTACATAAGTTTGGTACGCTGCTTGGTGGTGCGTTTAATTTTGTTGAACAGAACTGGTTTGACGGCAGATTCCCGCTGACACTGCGTGATGACAAGGCCGACTTTGCTTGCTTGGGTAAGGCCTGTGACTATACCAAGATCAGCTATCCCGCTCCGGATAATAAACTCACCTTTGATCGGCTATCGTCCATCTATCTAGCGAATATTGCCCACGATGAAGACCAACCTTGTCATTTGCAACTGGGAAACCGCTCGGTGCCACTGGCAGTCAATCTGCCGTTATATGACGAGCCAGCACAACGCTACTGTCCTGCTGGCGTCTATGAAGTCACCGAAGATGCAGGGGAAAAACGTTTTGTAATCAACGCGCAAAACTGTATCCACTGTAAAACCTGTGACATTAAAGACCCAAGTCAAAACATCAATTGGGTTACTCCTGAGGGTGGCAGTGGTCCGAATTACTCCGGTATGTAGTGTCAAACTACGGTAGTATAACTGCAGTATTTTTAAACAGCATGATTGCAGCGCCGCCGCTGGACAGGGATAATGCCCGACTCCGCGGCGGCGTTGTCGCGTCGGTGCGCGCCCAAATCCGGGCCATCTGGTTTCCAGAAAATACCTGAGTCTCTAAGCTGTAAAAATTAAAAATATGAAATTCAATACATTAACTATTAAGCAGAAACTGCTGATCACTATGATATTGGCAGTTTTACTGCCCACATGTTTGGTTGGCCTGTTAGGTCAGCACAACGCCAAACAGGTTATCAGCCAACGAATGCTGACTTCCGAGTTACCCAACCAGTTATTGCAGATCCGCAGTCGTATCGAACTGGAAATCGGTACGCTGCTGAATGCTTCAGAACAACTGGCAAACGATCCCATTCTCAATCATTGGCTGGAGCAAGGGCGGCCGGATGCTGAAGAACCCTTGGTAGAGGCCAAGCTGCAGCAATTAGTTGCCCAATATCAATTGGCACAGGCGTCTTATGCCGACCGCCAATCTGCCGCTTATTACACCCAAAATGGCTTGCTGCGCATCCTTAATCATCAACAAGACGCTTGGTTTTTTGATTATGTGAACAGTGGCAAAACCAAGATGCTAAAGCTGTATACAGAGCCAAACAGCGGTGACATCAAACTGTTTATCAACTATCAGCAGACCAATGGCAGAGCCTTGGTAGGCTTAGGTAAGTCGCTGAAAGATATGGTGACCCTGCTCAATAGCTTCCGTATTGAGCAAACTGGTCAGGTATTTCTCGCCGATGAAAACGGCGTAATTGAGATCCATCAAAACCAAACATTGGTGGGGAAAAGTCACCTGACAGATCTTTACGGCCAAACCGCAGATAAGTTATTGCAACACAGTGATTTCAACCTGCAGACACTCAAGCTCAATGGTACTGATACCTTAGTCGCCAGCAGCTATCTGCCCACCATAGGTTGGTATGTGATTGCTCAAGTGCCCAAACAGGAAATCTTTGATGAGTTAGATCAGGCATCATGGATCATCCTGTTATGGACGCTGGTGATTACCGGCGGATTCATTGTGTTAGCCATTCTGGTTGCGGGTTCAGTCAGTCGTCCAATCGCTCGTGCAGCTCACATGTTTATTGAATTGGGTGATGGCGATCTGCGACAACGCTTGCCAGAACACGGCAATGATGAATTGGCAAAACTAGCTCGCGGTTTTAACAGTTTTATCTCGCAGATCCACCGCTCGATTGAAGAAGTGGCCGATACCAGTCAAACCCTGACAACGGCAGCCACCACTGCCGCTAAACACGCCCAGCAGAGCCAACTGGATTACAATGAGCAGAAAGACCGGACGTTAACAGTGGTCACGGCTGTTAATCAGATGGGGGCCACTGTCAGTGAAATCGCCAACAATGCGGCAAAAGCGGCTGATGCAGCCAAGAGTGCAGACGACGAAGCGGTTACCGGACAAGACGTTGTCGCCCGCACCCGTGGCACCATCAATCAGTTGTCTGACGATGTTGGGCAGATGTCTGAAGTGATTGCGTCATTGTCCAAACACACCGACGCCATTGGCAGTGTACTGGATGTTATCCGTAGCATCTCTGATCAAACCAATCTGTTGGCGCTGAATGCAGCCATTGAAGCCGCCCGAGCAGGCGAAGCTGGCCGCGGCTTTTCGGTAGTGGCCGATGAAGTGCGGAATCTGGCGTCGCGCACTGCCAGCTCCACAGATGAAGTGCAACAGATGATTGACCGCTTACAAACTGAAGCCGCTAAAGCCGTTGCCGCGATGGAACAGAGCCGCAGTCGCTCGGCCGAGGGCGTACGCGCTGCCGATGAAGCCAGCGAGGTGCTGCAACAGATTTCGGCACGGATTTCGCTGATCAGTGACATGAATGTCCAGGTCGCGGCCGCCACCGAAGAGCAGGCGGCGGTGGTACAGGATATTAACCGCAATTTGACCGAGATCAGCGAAGTGTCGAACCGCACCAGCGAACGGGCAGAAGACACCTATCGTTCCAGTGACTCACTGAATCAATTGGCAGATCGTTTGGATAAGTTGGTATCTTCTTTTCGCCTTTAAGCCATCGTTGACGATGACTCAAGTGGCTTGGCAAGCGCCATAACATTTAGGCTCCCGTGGACATACTGCGCCACGGGAGCAGATCAATCGCGCTTGTTGCTGCAGCCCACGTTCCAACCAGTGAATATTCAAAATACGTGCTAGCATCAGCAGTTGCCGTCGCATGGCTGCAGGAATATCAGCTTCACCGCCACGGCTAACGCAAAGTTGCTTCAGCTCCTGTGTCATGGCTGGCGCATCCATTCCCTGAGCCTCCATGGCCGGATTGAGATCAATACCAGCACACAACACCCGGTTGTTTCCGGCCAGATCGGTCACTTTTACCGACTCACAACAGTACAAGCGCGGCTGGCCGTTAACGTCTAGTAATGAAATCTGCGCCGCGCTGCCCTGTCGAGGTTCGGTGATCATGCGGAACACCGACCAATGCTGGCAGGGATCGGCCACTTCACGCATATTGCCCCAAGGCAACGGAATACCGTTGCCGCGATAAACCGCTTTGAGTTTTCCTGGTGTGTAGGCATCAAAATAGTGCCAGTGCGGATAGGGAGAAACCACCGTCATCCGCCGCATCGCTACCGAAGGCGTTACCCCCGCTAGCCGGTGTGCATCGACTTCATAGCCGTAACGATCCAGTAACTGACGAAACGGGACTTTGGGGCAGAGCAAGGCGCCGGCAAAAAAGCTTGCTTCAAAGCTGCGCCAAGCTTGCAGAATATCTTGAGCATTCACCGATGAACTCTGCTGCGCTGGGTCAAGTTCGTATGCCCCTGGGCCTATATTCATCTCATGGAGTAAACCATCGCTACGGTGTAATACACAATGACCAATATGCACCGCCAAGTCATATTTCATCCGGGTTGGACTGCTGCGTAACGCTTCATTCAGCATCAGCTTCCCAGGTGCATCCATAAAGGAAGTCACCAGCCGATGGGTGCCACTTTCATTTTTTGGCGTCTGAAACCAGTGTACCTTAAGCCCCTGTCTGGCAGCCAAATCCAGCATATCCTCCAGCGACAAAGGCAACTGCTTGTTGCCAATATCATCGGCGGCGCGTTCCAAATCGGGAAAGTGATTTTGGTGATGTTCTTGGTAGGCGCGGATCAGTAGCTGTGCGAACTGGCGGCCAGAAATACCTGTTTGAGACAGCATCTCTGGAATCGCAATTTGCAGAATATCACCGGAGAACAGAAATCCCGGTTCCAACGGCATACCGCTGATACCGCCGCGATTGCCCTTCTCTGGGACAATCGCCTCCTCCTCTGGGGCATCATCGAGAAACCACTCCGGCGATTTCTGAAATACGTCGGCAATAACCTGCAACATGGCATAACTCGGCGTGCGCTTACCACGTTCAATCATCGATAGATAAGACACTGACGGCGCCGACTCAGGATCCAGCCTGACACAGCGGGCAGACAGATCTTCCATAGTTAAGTGATTGCGTTTTCTCAGATTTCTGATCTTGGTCCCGAGAAAATGTGACTTACGAAGTAGGCTCTGTTCTTGGCGCATTTTGTAAAATTCACAATGTAAAATTTTTATTGTGAAATTCTAGTATAAAAACAGCTAGTCTACAAAATATACAAGTCGGTGATTATTTGCACCACTACCATTTGCCGTGAGATACGAGGGAAGAGCCATGAATATGCCACTGAATACCACTGAATTGCAGCGCCAACATCCATGTATTGCAATGGCAGTCGTGAATGTGGAATCCTTGGCTAAACGCCATATTTCCGAAAAACTGTCCAATGCCAAACAGTTATTGGATATTTTGTTTCCGTTGTCCCAGGGATCGCATAACGATGTAACGGGTTATATGGTGTACTACCAGCATCTGCTGGCCTGTTTTGCCGATGCCACTTTAAGTGGTCTGCGTCAACCACGGCAATTTGTGGCCATGGCGGGTCATAAGGCGCAGCCGGAAGCCCTGTTGCTGAAACACGAAAGCGGCTGCCATCTGGAACTGAGTTTTAATAATGCCGGCACTATTGGCTGTCATGACAAAGCCAACATTGATGACATCCAGCTGGAAAGTGTAGAACGCCAGACCCGGCAATGGATCAGTCTGTTACATGAAGGCATTGATGGCCACACTTGTAGCCAAGTCATGTCTAAACAGTTTGTTGACCGGACAGGCCTGATATACGCGCTGTAATCACCGGATAAGCCCATATACGCCCAACAGCAGAACTAAAATTCTGCTGTTTTTTTAAGTTCAACAATCCAGTGATTAAATAATACTGAATCATGTGATTAAGTTTATTTGATTTCACTGACACTCAAGCCTTCCCTATACTGCCACTTCCTATTTTTTGCGGAAAATTCCTTCCATGATTGGCAGTTTCAGTTTGCAGGAGAATCACCGTAAGGTGTTGTTTACCTTACTTGCCGCCGCCTGTTTGTTACCAGGCGTCAGTTCACCATTAGCATTGATCCTAGGATTTATTCTGGCCAATCTGGGCTGGCTACCCAGCAATTGGGAAATCGGCAAAATCACCAAAAAGCTGCTGGCATTCTCTATTGTCGGCCTGGGTTTTGGCATTCCATTGCAACAAGCGATTGATATCAGCACCCATAACCTACCGTTGATCCTCGGTAGCATTATCATGACGCTGGTGATAGGTACGTTGCTGACCAAGCTAATGCGACTTGAGCAACGTACGGGCCATCTGATCGCCTGTGGCACCGCCATCTGCGGTGGCAGTGCTATCGCTGCGGTTGCCCCCGCCATCAATGCCAAAAGTGAACAAACGGCCATTGCCCTTGCCTGTGTGTTTATTCTTAACTCAATCGCGTTATTTATTTTTCCGGTGATTGGTCATCTGCTGGCAATGAGTCAGCACGATTTCGGCGTTTGGAGCGCGATTGCTATCCACGACACATCATCGGTCGTAGGAGCTGCTTCGGCTTACGGTGAAGACGCCTTAAAAACGGCCACCACCATCAAGCTGGCTCGGGCCTTGTGGATCATTCCGGTAGCGGCATTAAGTGCAGTGGTATTCGGTGGCAAAGGCCGCATGGTGATCCCTGCGTTCATTCTGTACTACTGTCTGGCAATCGCCATCACTAGCTTGCTGCCACAAGGACAAGCCCTGTACCAATTACTATTTATGGCAGGCAAACGTGCACTGGTAGTGTGTTTATTTCTGATAGGTTGTGGCATTACCCTCAAAAAACTACGCACACATGGTCGCGCACCATTATTGATGGCAACATTGTTGTGGCTGGCAATTGGCAGTGGCTCACTCGTCTGTGTGTTGTGGCTACACTGAATTGCTAGCTTAAGCCGCCTGCACCCGGTCTTCTGATGAGGGTTGAATAAAGTCTTCCATAAACCAGGCGCAAAAACTGTGGCGCCCGTCGACGCCAGCCTTGGTGTAGATAGAAGACGCCTGCTGTCTGACGGTTTTTTCTTTAGTGCTGCGCACACCGGATATTTCTCTAAAACTCAGCCCTTTTAGCAGCAATAATGCCACTTCCTGCTCACTCCGGGTAAGTGACCACAACTCAAACTGTTGTTGCACGGCTTCCGTATATTCCTGCCGAGCGGCCTGCATCCGACTGGAAATATTGCAGATACGGGTATCCGCCCGTTTAAGCTGAACGGCCAGTTGCCGGAGCTTTCGAGTTCTGCGTAACAAATCGGTGCTGATATACAATGTGCCCAAAGCCGACAACGTCACCAGCAAGCTTTCCTGAATAATGTGCCAAGTTGGGACTCCAAGTTCCAGATCTGACAACACATCAAGCAGGTTCAGCAGCATTATTACGCTGAGCAGCGTAATCATCAGCCAATCCTTCATTTTTGCAACTCCTGGAAATAAATCCTTTAACATCAAAAAATTAGTCACATGGTACAGATGTACCATGGTCGGTGTTTATGATACAGCTCCCCGACGATCCCAGCACACTTTTGTGTCAGGCTGGTAGCGTTGTTTCCCCCGGTGATCACAGCTTATGAAATTCCGAAATTATACTTTAGTGCTGGTGATGCTAGTGCCAGCACTTACTTTGTCAGCAACGGCTGATGAAGCGCGCACCGCGCTACTCAAGCAGGCGCAATCCAGATTACACAATTATACCGCGCAACTCACACCTATTTACCAGAGTTCCGATTGGTTAATAGGTCTACCAACTATCAGTATCAGCCATCTGCAAGGGCTGGACAGTCGTCGCAGTTACGAACAGCAGTTGTCTTTAAACCTGCCGTTTAAATCACCATCGATGCAGAGGATAGATGCTGAACTCCGGCCGTTAGACGAACAGTTACAACAACAGCAGAGCAAACTGCAACAGCTGTACCTGTCAGGGCTGATCCGTCAATACTGGTGGCAACAGCAATTGGCAACAGCGGAACTGGCACAGCAACAGCACAAACAGCAATTACTGCAACAACTGCTGACTCGGCAACAAGCGTTGAGCCACAGTGGCGAAGCGCCCACCAGCCAGCTGTTGATGCTGCAAAAAGAGCTATTGGACCTGCAACTGCTAACCTTGCCGTTACAGCAGCAGCTTGCCAGCGCCAGCGATGCCCTGAGACGTCTAACAGGGCTCAGTCAACTACCGTCACTCGATGAAAGCAACCGGATATTACCAGAGGATGACGGCATCAATAATCCGCTATGGCAACTTGCTAGCATTCAACTGCAACGCCAGAAACTGCTCGGCAAAGCCATGGCCGACGGCAACAATACCCCCTGGATACTGTCTGTTAATGCCAAGAACACCGCGACCCCCGGCATGGAAGAACAAGCACTTGGCTTGGCGCTGGATATCCCGTTACCCGTCAGCAGTGGCCTGAGTCAGCAGGAAGTCGGTACGTTGGTAGAGCAGCAGTTAACTCTGCAACAGCAACAACAGCAACTGATGCTACAGACACGTTTGCAGTTAGATGAACTACAACAGCAGCAGACACAGCTGCAGCAGCAACAATTGCTGTTGCAGCAGACATTGGCGCTCACGCAACAGCTTACTGATGCGCTGGCAGCCACCAAACAGCAGGGGTTAGCGCAATATCAAGCTTGGCTGCGTAGCTATGTCGAGATGCTTGATAACGAAAGCCGCCTGGCACTCAATCAACTGGCGCAATCCCAATTACATTCCAAACAATTGCAAGCTCTTGGAGTTACCTTATGAAATGGATCTCACTGCTCGGCAGTAGCGTAATAGCACTGTGCAGTGCTGCCACCCTTGCCGATGATCTGACGGTGGCCAGTCTTGGCAACCTGACTTTAAGCTACACCCAGGTAAAAGCTGTGCAACAACTGCCCGCCAGCCCAGTGCCCGCATTTGTCACCGCAGAAGTTGGCAACACTTTTTATGTGACGGTACCGGAAACCATTCAGCAACGGCACTGGCTGGTCGCTGAAGGAGCAACCGTTACCGCCGGTCAACCACTGGTGTTGCTACAAGGCGCAGGTATTCACCATTTCTATATGCAGTTCGACGCCGCCAAAGAAGCCTTCACCCTAGCGCAAAGCCGCTATGAACATAACCGCAAATTACACGCTAACGGGACTATCGGTGCCGAAGTGTGGAGCCAAATCAGTATGCAATACCATGATGCCAAACTGACGTTTGAGCATATGCACCACTTTATGGAGTTACTAGAGGAGGCACCGGAGCAACAGGGGTCACTGCTGAAAGCCCCTACGGCTGGCATCTTGCGCTATGGTGACGCTAGCCAACCCTTAGCTGATGGCGGTTTATTGCTAGGCATCATTCCAGAACAAGATATTCGTCTGCAGGTAAGCTTGCCGTTATCGATCGCGGCCGACACCAGCGCCATTGATACCGGTAGCTGTAAGCTAGCAGTGGTACGGCGCGATAATGTTGCCAAGGCCGGTTTTGTAGATGCCTGGAGTGCCACGGTCGCCCCCGCCTGCCATCTCACCCTTGGACAACAACTGCAGGTAACCCCTTTAAGACAACTACAGGCACTTCAGCTCCCCAAACAAAGTGTTTATTCCTGGGGGACCGCTAGTCAGGTATTACGCCATCAGGGCGATAAACTACTACCCACGACAGTCAAGATTCTGGCAGTTGATGGCGATAACTATCTGGTTCAATCACAACCCGAACTGCAAAACAGCGAGGTACTGAGCGACTCAGTAGCCGCCGCCAAAGGTGTACTGCTGGGATTAGGGGGCGAATAATATGCTAAATGGCATTATCCGTTTCTCGCTGACGCAGCGGCTATTTATGCTGATCACCGGGCTGATCCTGGCCGGTGCTGGCAGTTATGCTTGGTTGGGTATTCCGTTAGATGCCTTCCCGGATATTTCACCGACTCAGGTCAAAATTATCCTCAAAGCACCCGGTATGACGGCGGAAGAGATTGAGTCGCAGGTGACAGTGCCGGTTGAAACCGAGCTGTTGGGGATCCCCAAGCAGGCTATATTACGCTCCACCACCAAATACGCCATCACCGCCATCACGTTGGACTTTAATGAAGGCACCGATATTTACTGGGCACGTCAGCAGGTCAGCGATCGTTTAGCTGCGGTGAAAGACAAACTGCCGGCCAATATTGAGGGTGGCATCGCGCCGATGAGCACCCCGCTCAGTGAAATTTTCATGTTTTCACTGGAAAATCCGTCAATGTCTTTGTTGGAGCGGCGACAGTTGCTGCAATGGCAAATCAGGCCCTTACTGCGCACTGTGCCTGGCGTGGCCGATGTCAATATTCTCGGCGGTTATGCTAAAACGTTGCAGATAACCCCAAACCCGGTGGCGATGGCACAAGCCGGGATCAGTCAAGACCAGCTGATTGCACGCATTAATGCCAATAATGTCAATACAGGTGCTGGGCGCATCACCTTAGGTACCGATAATTTTACCGTGCGCACCGAAGGCCGCGTGGGTTCCATTGATGCCCTGCGCAACATGGTCATTATCAGCAATGCTAATGGCACCTACCGGCTGCAAGACCTGGCCGAGGTTGAGATTGGTCACTTAGCCCGCTACGGTGCCGTTACCCGTAACGGCAGTGAAACTACAGAAGCACTGATCGTAGCGCTGAAAGACTCTAATACCGCCGATGTGGTCAAGGCGGTGAAGCAAAAACTGGCGCAAATAGAACCGACCTTACCGCCGGGCAGCAAACTCAATGTGTTTTATGACCGCGCCAATCTTATCAGCACTGCCATTGGCACGATTTCAGAAGCGCTGGTAGAAGCGGTGGTGCTGGTGATTGTGTTGCTGGCACTGTTTCTTGGTAACATCCGCGCCGCACTGGTGGTATCACTGGCGCTACCACTGGCAGCGCTATCCACCTTTGTGTTAATGCGTTACTTCCACCTGTCAGCCAACCTGATGAGTTTAGGGGGCTTGGTTATCGCCATCGGCATGCTGGTGGATTCGTCGGTGGTGGTGGTGGAAAACATGGTGAACCAGTTGGCAGGTGGACAACGCTTGCCCAGATTACACTTGATTTACCGAGCCACAAAAGACGTTGCCACCCCGGTGGTTTCCGGCACGGTTATCGTCATCATCGTGTTCTCGCCATTGCTGACATTGAGTGGGCTCGAAGGCAAAATGTTTTCGCCTGTCGCCATCACCATAGTGTTTGCCATGCTATCGGCGCTGCTACTAGCGCTGACCATCATTCCGGTAGTGGCGTCCTACCTGGTGAATGAAAAGGCGGTAGAAGAACCTAAGTTTGTCCACTGGCTCAAACACCATTATCTACAGTCGCTGGAATGGGTACTGCACCATGGCAAGCGCTTTGTCACCATTGCCGGCGTACTGCTGGTGATGAGTTTTGGCCTGTTTGCATTGGTAGGAAAAACCTTTATGCCGACCTTGGATGAAGGTGACATTATTTTGCAGTTAGCCAAATCGCCCTCTATTTCACTACAGTCATCATTAGATTTAGATACCCAGATAGAAAACCACCTGCTGCAAACTGTGCCCGAAATCCGCCAATTGGTGGCCCGTACCGGTGCCGACGAGCTGGGACTGGATCCCATGGGGCTGAATGAAACCGACGTGTTCCTGCAACTGAAACCCGTTGATGAATGGCGCTTTGACACTAAAGAGCAACTCATTGAAGCGATTCGTGCCGAAGTGGTGAAATTTCCCGGCATCGATTTCAACTTTACCCAACCTATCCAGATGCGGGTTTCAGAGATGCTCACCGGTAGCATTGGTGACGTCGCTATCAAAATCTTTGGTGATGATTTGGCAGCATTGAACCGACTTGCCGCACAGATCAGCGATATCACCAGCTCAACCACCGGCGCCCAAGATGTGAAAATGGCGATGACCGAAGGCAGTCCGTTTATCAACTTGAAGTTGAAAGATGGCCTTGCCAGTCGCTATGGCATGGATGCTACGGCATTCGGCAGCTATCTGAAGAGCCAGTTGGAAGGGGTGATGGTGACAGAGGTGATCCAAGGCAAAAAACGGACACCGGTATTGATTGCCCATCCAAATGACAACATCACCAGTTTGGTACAACTGCAGCAACAGGTGGTGCAACTGCCAGACGCCACGCTCAAACCGCTGAGTGAGCTGGCCGATATCAGCTATCAGCAAGGCCCCATCCGCATCGACCGCGAACAGGGCAACCGTTTTGCCGTGGTCACCACCAATGTCAGTGGTCGTGATATCGTCAGCTTTGTGGAGGAGCTCAAAGGCAAGCTGGCAAGCCAATTAACCCTGCCCAGCGGCTTTAGTCTCAGCTTCGGTGGTGAGTTTGAAAACCAACAGCGCGCCACCAATAACTTGCTGCTGGTGGTACCCGTAGCCATTATGCTGATCAACCTAATCCTGTTTACTACCTTTGGCACCATTTCCAAGGCGTTGCTGATCCTGGCAAACGTTCCTTTTGCGATGATGGGCGGCATCATCAGCCTGTTCTTGTCAGGGGAATATCTGTCAGTACCCGCATCCGTGGGATTCATCGCTTTGTTAGGGGTTGCGGTACTCAATGGGGTGGTGATGGTGAGTTACTATGAACAGTCGCGACACATGTTCGCCACGCTGGAAGATCGGGTGAAACAGGGCGCTGCACGCCGCTTAAGGCCCATTATGATGACCGCTACCACCGCTATGTTCGGCTTGATCCCACTGGCATTTGCCACCGGCCCGGGGGCTGAAATCCAACGCCCACTGGCCATTGTGGTTATCGGCGGCCTGATCACGTCAACCATCACCACTCTGTACTTATTGCCACTGTTGTATGAGGCACTGGAGAAACGCAAATGAAGCAACTGTTAGTGCTGATAGCCCAGCACAATATCAAGGATGATATTGTCGACACCTTGATGTCGCTGGACTATCTGTCTGGCTTCAGTCTGGTGGATATCTGCGGCTTCAGCCGCGAACACAGCCAGTACAATCTGAAAGAACAGGTGGAAGGCTATCGGCAGTTTTACAAGTTTGAGATTATGCACCCGCAACAGTCGCAGGAAGCATTATTAACGACGCTGGCGCAAGTCTGCCAACACAACCCCTGTCGTTATTGGATAGTGCCCATCGCCAGCAACGGCGTCCTCGGTCAGGGGCAACCCTAATCTGGGATCAGCGTCCGGCATCCCGATCGTGTGATCGGATGCCGCGCCGCGACTGCCAGCGCGCAAAAGCGTACCACAACAGCGTAAACACCAACAGTTCCAGTAGTGCGCGCGACAACCCAGAGAGCTGCAGATCCAGCAACATCAGCAACGCCATCGCACACAAAATGCCGGCAACAAATGGGCGAACAGGTTTCATCATCTTTCCTTGGTCAATAACGACTGGCATTATCGTTATTGCAGATGCATCGGACCAAGATTCAAAAACCATATCTAATAACCATCTCTATTTTTATATCTATTACTTATTAAAACCCTGCTAACCCACCAGCGCTCGCTGCCGCAAAGGATTGAAATACAGTACATAGCGCAGGGCAACATAGCTCACAATGACCGTTGCTACCGCTAGCTCCAACTGCGCTAATCCGTGCAACTGGATAACCGTTTGCGGCGGCAACTGCCACTGACGAAAACATGCTTCCGTTTTGAATAGTGCAGTTGCGCCTATCACCATGGGAAAGGTAAACGCGGCAAACCCGGGGCTGAATGGAAGCCGTAATAACTTGAAAAAAGCCAGATAGATGATGCCGGTCATCAGCACTGCAATGCCCAACAACAGGCTTACCAGCAACGGCGATGGCTGCTCGACCACCGTTAGATATCCTGCCAGCGACAGACTGGCTGGAGCCGCCAGAATGGCAATGGTGGGCTTGGCGGCATCAGGAACCTCCGCCGCAAAAATCAATCGATACAACATCAACGGCAACATCAGGCCGTAACAGATAATGCCAAACCACAACAGCCCCTGCGCCAACGGCAACATCGCCGCGCCAGGGCAAGCAACATCCGCCACAATAATGCCCACCGGCGGCACAAACCAACTAGGCACCATATGGGACAATTCAAACTGACGTAATCGATGAAAGCAAAAAGCCAATAGAAACAGCAGATGCAGCAATACCGCCAGCAGCCATAACCCCGCCCCCACCGGGCCAGAAATTGCTTTAGATACCACCATGGTTGCCATGGCAAACGTTGGTACCACGCTGCCCACCACTGGATGCGCTAAATCCTGCCACAGTGATTTTGGATGTAGCAGGAACTTACCCAATAACACCAGCAACATAGCGGCCGCAAATACGGCGCCCAGACGTTGAGCCTGACCGGCAAATAACCCGCTGTTTTCCCAACACCAGCCGAGACTGGCGATACCTAATGCCAAACCAGCCATAGGCGTCGGCGCTGCCGCCAGACGACCGGGATTGAATCCCATAAACGTGCTCCCATTGGTTAAATTTCAACGCATCATAGAAAGCTTTTTACATTTGTGATATCTAAATGAATTGAATTATTTGTATAGAAAATCTAAACAATGATCAGCATCAAACAGCTTCAGGTATTTGCCGCCATTGCCCGTTACGGCAATCTGACCCAAGCCGCAGAAGCGCTATTTCTCAGTAAAGGCGCGGTGTCGCAGTCACTGGCCGAGTTAGAACGACAGCTAGCCACGCAGCTATTCGACCGGGTTCATCCCAGATTGCAGCTCAACAGCCAAGGACAACAGCTGCAACCACTGGCGGACGAAGTGTTGGCAAGAGTCAGTGACATCGGCCAGTTATTCAGCCCTGAGGCGATAGCTGCAGGCACCCTGCGACTGGGTGCTAGTCAAACCATAGGCAACTATCTGCTACCGCAGTTACTGGCAGCATTTCCAGAGGCCGATATTCGGGTGGAGATCAGTAATACCCACAAACTGTGTCAACAACTGGCGAATTTTGAGTTGGATCTAGCGCTGATTGAAAGACGCAGCCATCTGTCCCAATTACAGCAACAACCCTGGTTACAAGATGAGATGTTGCTGATAGCAGGGGTCAATCACCCGCTGGCTCACTATGCCAATCTGCAGTTAGCAGACTTGGAAAACTCTCAGTGGGTGCTGCGTGAGATAAATTCTGGAAGTCGCGAACTATTTGAGCAGCAGCTAGCGCCCAAATTAACCAAGGTGGGACGCATTTTAGAATTGAATTCACTGGAAGCGGTGATGCTGGCAGTGGAACAGGGACTCGGGCTAACATTGATTTCAAAACTAGCGGCGGCGCGCCATCTCAATGACGGGTCGCTAAAACAGTTACCTCTCGCGCTGCATTTTCCAAGGCAACTTTCGCTGGTGTGGCATCAGCAGAAATATCTGAGCGCACTAGCGCAACAATTTATCGCCTTCTGCCAGCAGTATGCGGGCTAATCCATTGAATCTCGACGAGGTTTAAGCAGAAATTGTCCAACAATCGCCAGCAGACAGTACCCCAAAAAGCACCAGAAACCCGGTTCAAACTGGGCACTGGTTCGCACCAAATCGCCCATGCCGGCTGAGGCATCTCCAGCAAGAAAACTGATAATCAACGCCACTACAAACACATCGGCCATCGACCATTTGGCAATGGCATCAGTCACTGCGGTGATGTTACGTCGCGCCCCCGCTGGTAACGGCAGCAATACAGAAAGCAGTAACAACAGTAGCTTTAGCACTGGGATCACCACTGAAAACAAAGCAACCAACACAGCCACCAGCAGATTACCGTGTTGCTGCAACTCCGTCACCGTGCCCCAAATGCTGCGACTTTTATGAAAAACCTCGACCTCGCCTTGCAGGTGATCAAGCCCCAACAGTCCGGCAACAAAACCCAACATATTACGGGTCTGCTGTTTTCCGTCAGCAGTATCTTTGCTAACACTTTCAGCAAGCATATCCATGCCAGTTGCCGATAGTTTGGCTTTTTCAATGTGGCCATCGATGGTCAGGATTGGCAAGGTAACGCCTGGCACTAACAATGCCAGCGACGATAACAACAAAAGTAACGCTTTCCAGTGTGACATCATGTCTCCAAAAAACAGCGGGCCTGCGACAGGCCGTTCAGTGTAACTGACGTAGACACATGATGTCCGGTCTAATAGAAAGGCGTTGGGTCAACGGACATGCTGGATGGTGAGATCCCGCGTTCGATATTCAATTCAGATTTTTTCAGATCCACCAGCGCTACCTCTGTATAGTGCTTGTGTTTGTTGGAATAAAAACACTTCACCACCGGATGCAGCACATCGCGGCCTTCGGTTTCCCAGACGATCCCCACACGGCCATCGGACAACTCAACTAACGAGCCCACTGGGTAGACGCCAATACAGCGGATAAACTCATAAACCAGACTTTCATCCAGATGGAAAGGGGTGAGACTCAGCAAAATCTTAAAGGCCGCAGACGGGCTCATCGCTTCCTTGTAGCAACGGGTAGCTGTGAGCGCATCATAGATATCCACAATGCAGCTCATGCGTCCGTGCAGTGGTAATTGCTCACCTTTAAGACCGCGAGGATAACCACGCCCATCCAGTTTTTCGTGATGCATCAGGCACACATCTTTGCTCACCTGAGATAATCCCTGCGTTTCACTCATGATGGGAATTGCGTACACCTGATGCAGTTTCATATGTTCGAACTCATCCGGTGTCAACTTACCGGGTTTGTTCAACACATTGCTGTCCACCTTGATCTTGCCAACATCATGCAGAATTCCACCAACGGCCAGTTGCCGCAGCATATCGCGACTCAAGTCTAAATAACGACCAAAGGTCACTAACAGCACCGCCACGTTAACCGAATGCTCCAGCAGGTAAGCATCTTTGGAGCGCAGTGCCGACACGCATTTGAAGGCATCGGCGTTATCCATGACCGACTCAATCATATTCTCAGCAAGCGCTTCCACTTTGGTCACGTCAATGGCTTTGCCTTCAAAGGTCTCTGACAACACTTTGCGCACTAACCCTTTCGCTTCGTGCAATAGTTCAATGGCTTGCTGCTGTGCCAATTCACGATTTTTGATGCCATTGGCCGTGTCACTAACAATGGCTATTGCTGTCGGGGGTTTTTCAGGTGTGAAGCTAGATCGCGCCGGATCGATCCAAACAAAGCTAACGCCTTTGTTTTTCAGTTTAACGACGAGATCCATAGTAGAAATTCGTCCGGCGTTGGTCACCATAACGTGTTCGCTGTTTTCAATGGCAGTCACAAACATGCCAATTTCCAAGCTGGAAACCGGCAGTTTAATCAGATCTGCTTTTCGCAAAGTCTCTGTCATTAAGTTGCTCCGATAATGGGCTGGCGCTTCCACTGCAACTATCTCACCTGATAACAGGCTGACGCCTCCGGCGAGTCAAATTTAGACAGTACTATATTATAGGTGATAGTTTTTACCTATGAGCAGATCTCACTTCTAATTGGTTGTGGCGGGTTTTATTGCAAGACAGTGAAAACTTGAGGAAGTCCAACGGCGGTAGCCACAGTTATAACAACTACGCAGCACGTCATCCACTTGTTCATCCTCATCATCTTCAACAAAATAGCGACATTGCAATGCCTGAGCCCGCGCCTCCGCTGCCGCGTTGTTGCCTGACACAAAAACCCAGTTGCCGTCATGGTCGACAAATCGCCGCCGATCGATCATCAATATTCCTTGAGCTGTTGTTTAGACGCATTACACCAGCGGCCATCCGCCTGTGACACTAAGAGGGCAAAACGCCCCTGCGCCATCACCGCTTTTACCTTACCACTAAGCCACACGTCATCCTGCGGCTGCAACCAAGTACCCTCAGTGGAGAGCACGCCGTCGAGGACTCCTTGACGCAGAATATCGGCAACCTTAAACGGCTGTGGCGACTCCCCTTGCCCCAACTGTAGTTGCCCTTTAACTCGCCCATCATTACCTGAAAGTCGCAGTCCCAGCCCAGCTAATGCACCAATCACACCTTGGCCGGTACCGCCATGTTCACTAAGATCAATTGCCAGTTGTTGAGCCAACTGGTAAGCGTCGGCTTTCGTCAGTACCTGCTGCTTGGCCGCTTTACCAAAAGTCTGCAATGCCTCAACATCTTGCAGCGATGGTAGATGCACAATCGCCAGTCCGGGATCTGCTGCTGCCGCACTTTCCTGCCGCAAATGCGCTACGGCAATCGCTTTAATTTCTGCTACCGACAATGGGCCATCGTAGGCAAAACACATGGCGCTGTTATGGGAGGTGTACGGTATGTCGTCGTGGACATATAACTGATGCCGGGTTACTAGCGACACATCGCCACCTTGGCAACGCAGTAATTCGGCGATTTCACTGGCGATCTCACCAGTACCTTTGGTGCCAATATCGTCAGTATCATCAATACAAATTAACCATTCAGCCATGCGCGTTACCTACTTAATCAAGGTTTCTTTATGCAGTAAATCGTGGGCTTTCAGGCGGCGCAACACCGGTAACACCAGCAAAGCACCCACCACAGAAAACAAGCCTCCCTGCAAAAATTTCAGGCCAAAACGTACTAACGCCACCTGTTGACTCATCCCGACAAGCAAATCTTCCAGCAAGCCTTTGGCTGACCATGCTAAGCAGCCAATCAAAGCAACCACAACCAAACGCCAGCGCAGGATCAGCAAGGTGCCCAACAGTATCAAGGCCACATCCATTGCTAAGGCTGGTACAAAAAATTTAAGGAAAATCAAAGGTCCACCTTTACCTACACCCAGAATAGTGGCGACGGCACCCGCCAGTGCCCCACAAGCGGTGATGGCACCTTTACGGCCCACTGAACCATAACAGATCAGATAAAAGAAACTCATCAATAGCATTGAATGCCCAGACAATCCGAGCTTTAGACGCAACATACTCTTCAATGCCACCAGCAGCGTGGCACAAAAACCAATAAACAGCGCATCCTGCAGTTGAAATCCGGTTTTATCATTTGCAGTGGTCATTGATGACTCCGAGGATCACGCCAGTGAGTGGGTTGCGGATGACTCCCGAAATGGCGACTTCTGGCGGCGATTGCCGTTTGCTGTGCCAGTTTCAACAGTTGCACAAACAAGGGGAAAACTACGCAGTAAGCTAATTCATACCAATTCAGCGGGTTAAGCAGTTGCCGAGGCGCAATACGTGCACCACGTAATAGCTGCAACTGATAAATATCTCTGAGTTCACTGGTCATATAAGGCAGTAGGTTGATGGATGCCGCCACAACAAACGCCCACTTTACCGGCATGATCTTAGCTAAGACTTCGCCAATCCACTGTGGTTTGATAACCACGGTCAGCCACCAGCCAGGTAACAACGCTAACAACAATCTTGCTACGGCCCACGCGCCCTGATGCAACTGCTGCCCACCATGAATGACAACATACAACAAAAGCGTAAATCCCAGCTGCAACGCTATGTAGCGCAAAATGCCACCAATATTGCCACGACAGAGCAGTCCGTGTACCAGTAACAGCAAGTTGGCCAGCGCCAAGTACAACAATGCAGATTGCGGTGCCAAAAACGCAGCTGACGACAATAGCGTCACCATCAGCATTGCCAACGCCGCCAGCCATAATCCGCTGGCGTCATTTACGGAGGAAAATTTAGATTGCAGAGGTTGCCGTCGTTTAGCCCACACGTCGATTCTCCCGACACATGTTATTGACCAGCAACTCGCCTTTTACCAGTTGCCATTCCTGAGTTGCCGCTAGGGGTAACGAACGGTGACAACTGATAATGACACTGCTGCCATCTTTGCGCAGAGAATTAATCATCATCCACAATTTATCTAAATGAGCGCTATCAAGGCCGGCCAACGGATCATCCAGCAATAGTAACGATGGCCGATAACAGGCCAGCGACGCTAGTGCTACCAGATGTTGCTGTCCGTATGACAACGTATGCGGGGAGCGTTGTGCCAATGCGGCTAACCCCAGTTGTTCTAATAATTCGCTCGCCATATCAATGGGCAGCCCAAACCGCCGCAGACTGAAACTCAGCTCTTCTTCAACCGTTGCTTCGAACAACTGTCGATTAGGGCGTTGCATCAGCAACCCCAACTGCTGACCGAAGACGCCAGCCTTAGGGCGCTGGCCAAACACTTTCATCGGCAGTGGATAAACGTTGGACTGAATACCGGCAATCGCTTTTAACAGGCTGCTCTTGCCACTACCGTTATCGCCTATCAGTGTCACCAACTCGCGCCGTTGCACGGCCAACGGCTGTGGGCTGCTAAACAGCGTATTGCTCCCCTGATAACGAAACTCAAACGGGTCAGTCGTGAATACTGTCGGCATTTCCGGGCTGAAATCTGTTAACGTTACATGGTGGTCACAATCAAATTGCCCTGGCAGCAACCGTCCACGCTGCAATTGCCAGAAGTGATCAGCAACCCCTTTAAACGCATCGGGATTGTGTTCCGACATCACCACCGCCATCCCCTCGGCGCGTAACGCCCGGATCACCGCCAGCAACTCGTCCACACCAGAATTGTCCAGCTGTGCCCATGGCTCATCCAATAACAGGACGGCAGGCTCACTGACCAACTGTGCTGCAATCATCAATCGGTATTTCTGGCCGAGCGATAGATTACCAATGGGACTGTCCAACGCCACGAACAAACCAACACGACGCAATGCTTTCTGCACCCGCGGGATCATGTCATCTCGCGTGACAGCGGTGTTCTCCAGCGCAAAAGCCACTTCAGCACCCACCGTCTGCCGCAACAATTGCACTTGAGGGTCCTGCATCACCAGCCCGCACAGCAGACCACGGCGTCGGTATACCCCGCCTTCGAATGGCCGACTTTGCAAGCCGGAAAGTAAGCGCAACAGCGTTGATTTACCGGAGCCTGTCGGGCCGCTAATACAGTGGCAGGATCCCGATTCAATACAAAGGGTCAGATCCCGAAAAATCCACGGTTCCAAGCTACCGTAGTTAAAGTTAACCCCGTCAAGCTCCAGTAATCTCATACTCAAATCTGCCAGTTGATACCGACGAACACCTCTCTGCCTGGCTGTGGCAAGGAATCACTCTGGTAGTAGTTCTCGTCCAGCAGGTTGGTGGCGCGCAAGTATAGTTCCAGGTTGTTACTACCCAGCGGTTGGGTCAGATTGACGTCCACCAGCGTGTAGTTATCCAGCGAATATTCCACGGCGGTCTTCACGCCATTAACTTTCTGATTCTGGTAATAAACCTGATCCATGATCCGTTCCACACTGAGGTGGAAGCGAGTTGCTGTTGGTAGCTCATAACCCAATTCAAAACGGAGCTGATGTTTTGGCCGATAATTCAGGCCATCGTAGCGGGTCTCATTAGCGGTTTTGTCTTTGGAGTCCAGATAGCTATAAGCCAAGCTCAGACTCAGCTTATCGATACTGTGATTACTCAGCACAGTATCAAAGCCCCGAAAACGGTAATCCCCAAGGTTCTGAGAAATGCTGTTGCTGTCTTTCGCAATAAAATTGTCAGTGTCAGTGTGGAACAGATGGATTTCAAACTCGGTATCCATGCCTAGGCCTTGATTCAGACCGAACTCGACAGTTTTGGACACCTCTGTTTGCAAATCTTTATTACCGGATGACAGATCGTACAGATCAGACATCGAAGGGAAGCGGATCTTACGGGCCGCACTCAGTGTCAACTTGGTGTTATCCAGCGCTTGCCAGAAACCAGAAGCCATTGCGGAGTAATCGTTGTCAGAGTCCTCATCACGATCCATGTCGTGATAAGCGGCGCCAAGGGTATAACCCCAGTTTCCGTCAACCTGATATTGGTATTCCGCAGCGCCCGTATATACCCAGGCAGAATCGTCAAAAGTGGCAACCGTACTGCTGGAACCGCCACCTGAGCCACTACCAGAACCACCACCTGAGCCGCCGCCTGAACCACTGCCAGAGGAAGTATTACTGTAGCTTTCAGAAAGCGCGTCCCAGCTTTGCTTTTCTGCAATCGCGGAAGTACTCAGCGTACCTGCCTGACCGAAGTCAGCGATCAGTTGTACATTGGCACCTTGAACTTTCGACGTGCCATCTTGGTATTCACTGACCTTTTTATAGGTGGCATCAGTGTAAACGGTATTATAGGTGGCGGCCTCGTTGTAATAGCCAAAACCACGTAAAGTTAGTAATTCATTGAATTTATGCGCCATCCCCAGCTGGAAGGTCTTACCGTCATAATCATCAACACGTTCATACTTGATACTACCAACGCCGCTGCCGTCTCTTGGTGGTTTACCCCAATTCCCTGAACGCAACGCCATATTGGCGATCAGTTGCGTATCATCGTTAAACCAGTAGTTCCCCTGCGCGTACAAATTACGCAGCGTTTTATCCGAGTTAAGCCGGGTTTCATCATCCTGAGTAGCAGTAGGTTTATAATCGGATGACATTTCAAAACCATCGGTTGTCTGATAACTGCCGCTCACAAATCCCTGCCAATTAACGCCAGAACCAGCGACACTTACATCCCCTTTGCGGGTATTATTACGACCAGCTTCGAGATGACCAGATAACGTCGGCGCACTATTACCTTGTTTAGTAATGATGTTAATGACGCCACCAGCCCCGCCTGGGCCATACAGTACCGAAGTTGGCCCAACAGAAACGTCTATAGATGCGATCTGGCTAGTAGGAATGATACTGGGGTCGAACTGACCATCATCGGCACCGTTGGCGGGTACGCCGTTAATCAGCAGCATCACATGGCGAGTTTTAAAGCCTCGAATGTCCACACGGGGACTGCCTTCGCCACCGTAACGGACATACACACCCGGCACAGTCTTTAACACCTCATCCAGGCTTTGAGCGCCCAAATCCCGGATTTCATCCGCGGTGATAACCCATTGTGTGGTTGACATTTTTACCGCACTGCCGCGTTCACCATGAACAACCATAACGTCGTTAATGTTCAATAGCGGGTCGCGCGCAGTCTCTTGGGCTTGTGCAGCCAAGCCGTATCCCAAAGCTAGCGCAACGGCTGAAATTTTTAGAGGTAATCCTGACATTGTGATGCCTTATTGGTTGTGAAGTATTTGCTTATTTTCATGATACCGATTGAACCCTCAAGAAATCCCAAGCAAAAAACCAACCAAGATCGACAATTTCAGCCAGACGGCGTAACCGGAATGTTGCGACCTAGACAATATGTCGCATAAGTGCAGAGCGTTATGTAATTATGTCCATATCCGTCACATGGTAAATAAGCAAAACCTGATGAAGATCACGCTGAATTTCACACAGTCACTGCCCACAACTTGACAGTATCGGCTCCTGACTTTAGTTTGTGTCGCATAATCCTATCCTCGGCACTGTTCTGCCGAGCCAGGTTGTTGTAAAACCGTTCCGGAGCACCATTTGTCTGTACTATCCCTGTCAAAGGCTGTCAGTTCTCTGAGCGACAGACTTTCCCAGTTATTTGATCATTCCCAGCAGTCGGGAATCCTGCAACTGGTTGAAGACGTCAGCCTGCCGCCTTTAATGTCATGGCTAGCCGCGCAAAATCAGTTTCCCAAAATTTATTGGCAGGGGCGGGATCGTCGTGAAGAAGTCGCGGCAGTAGGCAGCTGCTTGGATTTAGCCTTTATTGAGGCTATCGATGACAGCAAACTGCAGCAGATATACCAGCAATACTGCCAGCAGCCACACGGTGTCGATGTCCGCTTTTATGGTGGAGTGGCTTTTGACCGGACGCTGGCGTCCTGGCCGGAGTTTGGCCGCGCGCGGTTTCTGGTACCCAGGGTTGAATTGAGACGTCAAGAGGATCGTGGTCAGTTGCTGGTCAACTTGAACCTGAATGAACAGTCGTTGGCTCAGCAAGTGCAACAAGCTTTGGCGGTACTCGCACAATTGTGTCCAGCGCAGCCGCTGCTGCCCCCACAAAAGACCGAGGTGCTCAGCCGGTTCGATGTCCCTGATTTCTCACGTTGGTCGCAACTGGTCACAGAGGTAACGTCACCGGCATTCAATTGCCACACCCCCAAAGTGGTCCTGTCGCGTCAGAGCAAATTGCACGTCACGCAAACGCCTGATCCCTGGACCGTGCTGGCTTGCTGGCAAGGACGCAATCCCACCAGTTTTCAATTTGGTTTTCAGTTCAGTCCTGAGCATAGTTTTATTTCCTGCACGCCAGAACGGTTGTACCGACGCCAGCAGGATCAATTAGTCACCGAAGCGTTGGCGGGAACCACGGTGCGCGGCTTAACCGCAGATGAAGATGAAAAACTGGCGCAGCAACTGCTTGATGATCATAAAAACAGCCACGAAAACCAGTTTGTCGGCACGCATATCGTGTCAGAACTGACACCACTGAGCGTTCAGGTTAACGCTGATGAACCACTGAAGATTTTTAAACTTAATCATATCCAACATCTGCATCGAGTGATCAAAGCTCAGTTACGGCATGACATCAGCGATTTTCAATTACTGCAGTCTTTGCATCCGACACCCGCCGTGGGTGGTTTTCCCAAAAAAGCAGCGCTGCAGTACATCGCGGCAAACGAAGGTTACAACCGCGGCTGGTACGCTGGCACTTGCGGTTTTCTCAGCTCACAACTGAGCGAGTTTGCAGTGGCAATCCGCAGTGCACTGCTGGAGCCAGGCTGTATCAACTTGTTTGCTGGCGCAGGAATTCTGACAGGATCCGATCCATCGTTGGAGTGGCAGGAGTTGGAAAACAAACTTGCCACCATCATGTCGATTCTGGTGGATTTCTAGCAGCGCTTGTAATCTGTGCTCGGCTGTCTATAATGTGCGCCGCCCGGTAGTCGGGCAGCGGGTTCCCTCACCCCGCTTAACCAACCAAAAAGGTCACAAGATGCTTTTGTTAACCACCGCGCAGGTGAAACGCGCGTTATGGCTGCTTGTCAGCTTTCACATTCTGATCATCAGTGCCAGCAATTATCTGGTGCAACTCCCCTTCCAGATCTTTGGTCTGCACACCACCTGGGGCGCTTTCAGTTTTCCGTTTGTCTATCTTGCGACAGATCTGACAGTACGTATCTTTGGTCAGCAACCCGCCAGACGCATAATATTTATGGCAATGTTACCGGCACTACTGGTGTCCTATGTCATCGGAGTGGTATTTCATGACGGCCACTTTCAAGGTGTTTCCGCATTGAGCCAAGGCAATGATGTTGTGTTGCGTATCGCCTTTGCCAGTTTTGCCGCCTATCTGCTAGGGCAACTGATGGACATTAAAGTGTTTGCGGCTATCCGCGCCAAATGCGCTTGGTGGGTCGCACCCTCGGTATCAACGATATTCGGCAATCTCATGGATACACTGGTATTTTTCAGTGTGGCATTTTATGCCTCCAGCGATGGGTTTATGGCGATGCATTGGCCAGAGATAGCCGCCGTCGATTACAGCTTTAAGCTACTTATCAGCTTTGCGTTATTTTTACCGGCTTATGGTGTGCTGCTGCGCTACCTGCAAGATTGGATACTCGATAGCAGATCCCGCCCACAGTTCTCCTGATGATGCAACTGGCTTGGCGGTGTCCTGCCCGATTTCCGCGGCTCAGGGTTGTCACAGCCGTTATTACTGCAACAAACGCCGTGGGCAAGTAACGCCGATTACAAAACGGTGCAAGTGGAAACCCACAACTATTAGCGCAATGTGCTCAACACCTTGATTCAGCATGACTGCCAGAGAGTGGATTTCAGTGCCAGCCACTGACCATACAGTACAACACCTGTTAGTACTGGCAGTACTGGAAAAACGGCTGTGAAAGCAGCAGTGGGGGCATCTATCGATGCCCTCTGCACTAGACTAAAACTTCTTTAATTTTGCTGCCCCAGACACTTGATTCAACACTGGTACAAACATATTCATCGGCTTTGCATTTGGTTTGTTTTACATCATCAAATTGCACAAAGTCTGGTTTTTCCAATAATTCGTCGGCCTTGTAGCGGAACAACACCTGATATACAAAATCGATGAAAATAATGTATTTACGTGGCAGATATGCCCGTTTGGGAAATGAAATGCCCAATACATTGTGTTCCATCGGGAAATCTTCTAATAACGGTACCAGCTCACCTTTCTGCACAGCTTCTTCCACAATCATCGGGGGTAGTGCAGCAATACCCAGCCCAGCAATAGCCACTTCGCGAGCCAATGTGATGTTATTTACCCGAAACTGGATTTTGGGGGTAATGCTTTGCCATTGTTGGTCATCGAAAATCCGGATGTGGCCGTCAGAGGGTAATTTTGCCAGTGAGGTATAGAGATCAATATATTTGTGCTGCCATAGGTCTTCTGGCCGCTGTGGTCGACCAAAACGTTCCAAATATGCAGGACTGGCAACCAGTGTGGTTGAAGTATTGAACAGCTTGTAGGTCTGCAGCCGGGTATCTTCTATGTGTCCAACGTGGAACAGAATATCAACCCCTTCTTCAATCAAATCGACACTACCATTACTCAGCTCAGTCTCGATACGAATATCTGGGTAAGATTCCAGGAAACAGGCAAACACCGGCCCCATAAACAGCTGGCCCATCTCAAATGGACAAACGACATGTAAATTCCCTTTAACCCGCTGTTGACTCGCACTTAATTGTGCTTCAGCATTCTCTAGGTCCAGCAAGATCTTGGTGATTTTGTTGTAATATTCCGCCCCCGCTTCAGTCAGTCGCAACGCACGGGTGGTACGAAACAACAATTGCACACCGGTTTGCTTCTCCAATTCCGCCACTTTCCGGCTAACGGTAGTTTTGGTCAGTCCTAGCGCCTTGGCTGCGCCGGTGAAACTGCCTTGTTCCACCACCTGGGCAAAAATTTGTACCCGATTTAGATCCATTTATTGTTTCGCCTATGCAACAGTGAGTGAATTACTAAGTGACTAATAAAATTTTTGGCACAGTTGTAGAATAGCTTGCCTCAAGCTGGCGAGCTAGCCACTTTTTTAGGTTGAGACCACAAATTATGTAACTCTTTTTCTGCGATGAATAAGCAGAGGTAGTTGGCAAGAATGGCAAGAACCAACAGAGTTTTGGGATCATTAGGCCAATCACAACAGAAACCCAGAGATGTTGCCGCTGTAATTAAGGTAACAAACTGACACTTTAATGAAATTTTACTATTTTAAATTTTCCCTTTTACGTGCACTTGTTAATAATGGTTGTCTATGGGCTGCAACAGACAATCACACAAAGCAGTTGCCAATGTTAAGGATGCAGGTTGACCAGCCAGTCTTCCGGACAAGTCGATTATTGATAGGAGTTCTCATGCGGCAGATATTAAAAGTTGCCTCAGTTGTAAGCATGGCGTTATGGATTACCGCCTGCGGTGCGGAAAAGGAACAAGCTCAGGGACAACAGACGGCCCCAGCCATGGAAGTGGGAATTATTCCAGTCAAAACAGTGCGTCAGGAATTAACCACCATTTTACCTGGACGCAGCAAAGCTTACCTAGAAGCCGAAGTGCGGCCACAAGTCAGCGGCATTATCCTTAAACGCAGCTTCAACGAAGGCGGGTATGTCAAACAAGGGCAATCTCTGTATCAGATTGACCCAGCCACCTACAAAGCCACGGTTCAAAGCGCTGAAGCCGATGTAGCAAAAGCCAAGGCCAGTCTGGCCTCCGCAGCCGCCACATATCATCGTTACCAAAAATTGTTGAAAACCGACTTTGTCAGCAAAGAAGATTTTGATACTGCCGAAGCGGCCTACAAACAGGCAAATGCTGCGGTTCTGGTGGCCGAAGCGGCACTCAATACCGCCAAGATTAATCTGGATTACACCGAAGTGCGTGCGCCGATTTCTGGCCGAATCGGTAAATCCAGCGTGACCCCTGGCGCATTGGTGACGGCAAATCAAACTACTGCGTTAGCAACAATTCAGCAACTGGATCCAATTAAAGTGGATATCGTGCAATCCAGCACTCAGCTGTTACAACTGAAAGCCCGTCTAAAAGCCGGAACGCTTAAAGCAAACGATAACGCCGCAGTGAAACTGGTGTTGGAAGATGGCAGTGAATACAACCATGAAGGCACGCTGAAGTTTTCGGAAGTCAGTGTCGATGAGGCCACAGGTTCGGTGACTATGCGAGCAGAGTTCCCTAATCCTGAAGGCTTGTTATTACCTGGGATGTATGTGCGAGCAGTACTAAACTCCGGAATTGATCCTGAAGCTATTCTGGTGCCGCAAAAAGCCATCAGCCGTGATGCCAAGGGCCAGGCGGTTGCTATGGTGGTTAACCCGCAGAGTCAGGTAGAAGCACGTATTGTTACGACTGCCGAAGTTATTGGTAACCAATGGCGTATCACCAGTGGCCTAAAAGCTGGCGACAAATTGATTGTCGAGGGGCTGCAAAAGATTCGTCCGGGAGCGCCAGTAACAGCGAAAGAAATTTCAAACCAGCAATAACAGGGCGGAACTTATGGCACGTTTCTTTATCGATCGCCCCATTTTTGCTTGGGTGATCGCATTAATATTAATGTTAGCAGGGGTACTGGCGATCAGGTCATTGCCAGTAGCCCAATACCCGAAAATTGCTCCGCCAACAGTGGTCATTTCAGCGAATTATCCAGGGGCGTCCGCTAAGACAGTGGAAGATTCGGTGACCCAGATTATCGAGCAGAGCATGACGGGTCTTGATCACATGCGCTATATCACTTCAACCAGTGATAGTTTCGGTAACGCGCAAATCACCGTCACCTTCAACGCTGAGGCAGACCCAGATATTGCTCAAGTGCAGGTGCAGAATAAGCTGCAGTCAGCCATGACGTTGTTGCCACAAGAAGTACAGGCGCAAGGGGTAAGAGTTAACAAATCCACCTCTGGCTTCCTGATGGTGGTAGGTTTCATCTCCAGCGATGGTTCGATGAATAAAGCAGATATTGCGGACTTTATCGGTTCAACGATTAAAGACCCTCTTAGTCGTGTATCTGGGGTAGGTGAAACTACGCTGTTCGGGGCCCAGTACGCCATGCGTATATGGCTCGATCCAATGAAGCTGACGCAATACAACCTGACCACTTCCGATGTAGTAGCGGCGATCCAATCGCAGAACGCGCAGGTGGCTGCCGGTCAGTTTGGTGGTGCTCCCGCAGTGGCGGGGCAGGAACTCAACGCGACTATCACAGCGCAAAGTCGACTGCAGACGCCAGAAGAGTTCCGTAAGATCATTCTTAAGTCCAACATCGCTGGTGCTAACGTGTATTTAGCGGATGTTGCCCGTGTGGAACTAGGCGCACAAAGTTACAACATATCTTCACTGTTTAATGGCCAACCGGCCAGTGGTTTGGCAATTGCGCTGGCAACTGGGGCTAATGCCTTGGATACAGCCAACGCAGTACGCGCTAAGTTGGATGAGCTGAAACCAACCTTCCCAGAAGGTCTGCAGATTGTTTATCCGTATGACACAACGCCATTTGTGGAAAAATCCATTGAAGGTGTGGTTCATACCCTGCTGGAAGCTATCGTACTGGTGTTCGTCATCATGTACCTGTTCTTGCAGAACTTCCGTGCAACCTTGATCCCGACTATCGCCGTACCAGTGGTATTACTGGGGACCTTTGCCGTACTTTCCTTTGCGGGATACAGCATCAATACTCTGACGATGTTCGCCATGGTGCTTGCCATCGGTCTGTTGGTGGATGACGCCATTGTGGTGGTGGAAAACGTCGAACGTGTTATGTCAGAGGAAGGGCTTAGTCCTAAAGAAGCCACCAAGAAATCGATGGGACAGATTACCGGCGCTTTGATTGGTATTGGTGCGACCCTGTCGGCAGTATTTGTGCCTATGGCCTTCATGGCTGGTTCTACCGGGGTCATTTACCGCCAGTTCTCTATTACCATCGTATCGGCCATGGCACTGTCTGTTATCGTCGCCATCGTGCTGACCCCAGCACTTTGTGCCACGATGCTGAAACCTATCCATAAGGGCGAAGGTCACGAGAAAAGCGGGTTCTTTGGTTGGTTTAACCGCGGCTTCGAACGTTTTACTGCTGGCTATGAGTCATCAGTAGGCAAGCTCCTGAAGCGTTCCTTCCGAGTAATGATTATCTACGCAGCACTGGTTGGAGTGGTCGCTTGGATGTTTACCCGTATGCCAACGGCGTTCCTGCCAGATGAAGATCAGGGAATGCTGATGGCGGTGACGATACTGCCGCCCAACTCATCACAGGAAAGTACCGAGAGTGTTCTGAAAAAAGTGTCGGACCATTTTAAGAAAGAACCAGGTGTGAATTCAGTATTTACCGTAGCGGGTTTCAGTTTTGCCGGCCAGGGCCAGAACATGGGGATGGCGTTTGTCAAACTCAAAGATTGGTCTGAACGTACCGCACCAGGTTCCGATGTGCAATCAATTGCGGGTAGAGCCATGGGAGCTTTCTCACAATTCAAGGAAGCGATGGTATTTGCGTTCGTACCACCAGCAGTGATTGAATTGGGGACCGCAAACGGCTTTGACATGTACTTGCAGGATTTGACTGGTCAGGGACATGCCAAACTGATCCAAGCGCGTAATCAATTACTGGGTATGGCTGCGCAAAATCCAAAGCTGATGGCCGTGCGTCCCAATGGTCAAGAAGACGCCCCCATGTACAAGCTGAACATAGATTATGAGAAACTCAAAGCGCTCGGTATTGAGATCAGTACAGTCAACAGCACGCTGGCGACAGCCTGGGGTAGTTCATACGTTAACGACTTCATTGATCGCGGTCGTGTGAAAAAGGTTTATGTACAGGGCGAAGCCAAATATCGTATGCAACCAGATGATCTGGACAAATGGTATGTGCGCAACAGCAGCGGTGATATGGTGCCATTTTCTGCCTTTGCCAAGGGCAACTGGGAATATGGCTCTCCGCGTCTGGAACGTTTCAACGGTTTGTCTGCTGTCAATATCCAAGGTGCTGCGGCACCAGGTTTCAGTACTGGGGAAGCAATGGATACCATGCAGCAATTAGCGAAACAGCTTCCGCCAGGATTTGGCTTGTCTTGGAACGGTATCTCATATGAAGAACGGCTTTCAGGCAATCAGGCACCAGGCTTGTATGCCTTGTCGCTACTGGTGGTATTCCTAGTACTGGCGGCTCTGTATGAAAGCTGGTCAGTGCCAATTGCCGTTATTCTGGTGGTACCACTAGGGGTTATTGGTGCTCTGTTGGCGATGAACGGTCGTGGTCTATCCAACGACGTGTTCTTCCAAGTAGGTCTGTTGACCACTGTGGGACTGGCAACCAAAAACGCTATCCTGATTGTAGAATTCGCCAAAGAGTTCTATGAAAAAGGCGCAGGTTTGATTGATGCGACACTGCACGCAGTAAGAGTGAGGATCCGGCCTATTCTGATGACATCTCTGGCGTTTGGTCTTGGTGTCGTCCCCTTAACCGTAAGTACTGGTGCAGGTTCAGGTAGCCAACACGCTATTGGTACTGGCGTATTGGGGGGGATGATGAGTTCCACCTTCCTGGGGATTTTCTTCATTCCGGTATTCTTTGTGGTCGTTGAACGCCTGTTCAGCAAACGTGAAAAAGAAGCTACCGAAGAGTAAAAACTGCTTCTCAAGAAAAGCCGCTCATCGAGCGGCTTTTTTACGGTTGACCAGGACTCAAAAGCGGTCATGGGCAATCACATAAGAGAAAAAATAGAGTGTGGACGATTAAGTTAAGGAGAGAGCCATAAGGCAATGGCCACTAAGCAACAGCGTTTAAGCTGTCCGACCACTGATAAACAGGCAAAAAAAAGACCCGGAGAGGGGTCTGAAAAGGCAAACTATGAACTAATCGCTTTCGCCTAAACCATGTACAGAGTTAATTTAACCCAATCACACTGAATAAAAGCTGAACAATGCCTTCGCTATTTGGCATCGATTAATGGTAGAGGCGGATTAGCTTCTATTTCCCAATGTTAACTGACTTATTTACAACGTATTTTTTATAGCTTAGTCATAAAATAGCGAGAAATTTAATGAATGAAATTAGATTAATACTAATAACTATCAGTCAGTTAATGTCAGAGCAAAGTCAGTAAACTTATAAAGTGCCTATTTCCCATAGAAATGAAAATTAAATGTTAAAAGTTGATATTATTGGACTGGCGAGTAGCGTATTTCACACAAGATAATTGCAAGCATGCTTGATAATTAACCATTAATGACATTAGTCAAATATCACTGCCAAATACATTCATGCAACATTTGCTATGATGAAGAAGCAGATCCAACACTCAGGAGGCGATGTTGCGGCGGATATTACTGGCAGCGCTATTATTGGTAACCATGATGGGCGCCGCCGCAGAACAAGCTAGGCGCAAGATTATTGCCCATTACTCGCCTCACGGTACTAGCCAACAAGCCAAGCAGGAAAAAGTCTATCGCTCCAATAACAACGGTATTACTTTATTCAGCGACCTAATCCCGCCGCAAGACGACTATGAAGTACTGCTGTTTGATTGCTATGCCTGCAATCCGCACTCTACTATCAACTGGCACAAAACCCCGTTATTTCGCGCTGATTACCAAACCGAAATCGCCAAAGCGGCCAGAGACTATCAGCTGGAACCAGCATTGATCCGAGCGGTGATCCACGCAGAGTCAGCATTTAATGCGTCCGCACAATCCCGCACGGGAGCAATAGGGCTGATGCAACTTATGCCACAAACCGCCAGCGAACTGGGCGTCGATAATGCCTTTTCAGCAGCACAAAACATTGATGCGGGTAGCCGTTATCTGGCTCAAATGTTACAGCGCTTTGACGGCAATATATCACTGGCATGTGCTGCCTATAACGCGGGGCCCACAACGGTCAGCAACTATAACGGCGTTCCACCTTACCCAGAAACCCAAGCCTATGTTGAACGCGTGGGTATTCTGTTACAGCGCTACCGTACGCTATAACTCACTCGCCGACTTCCCACGTTACGCGATAGCTACCATTTGGCTGTTGTAACATCGGTTGCAATGTTGCCAACATCTCTGCGGCAATGTTATCCAACTGCCACGGCGGATTAATCACCCATAACCCCGCGGCTGTCATGCCAAATTCATCATTATCGGGCCGGATACTTTGCTCAATACGCAGCTGTCGACGAATACCACTCTCTTTAAGCCGCGCTAGCATCGCTTCTGTCTGTTGCCGCTGCACCACCGGATACCATAAAAGATAAACCCCCGTCGCAAACTTGCGGTACGCTCTAATCAAGGTTTCCGCGACCAGTTGGTAATCGGTTTTAATCTCATAACTGGGATCAATCAGTACCAGCCCTCGGCGCTCTTTAGGAGGCAAAGCGGCGAGCAGCCCCTTTAAGCCATCGCCTTCGACGATTTTGACTTGGGGATCCTGGTCAAAATACTCCGTCAACAACT
Source organism: Shewanella sp. 4t3-1-2LB (assembly GCF_017368415.1). Classification (NCBI taxonomy): domain Bacteria; kingdom Pseudomonadati; phylum Pseudomonadota; class Gammaproteobacteria; order Alteromonadales; family Shewanellaceae; genus Shewanella; species Shewanella sp. 4t3-1-2LB. The sequence continues at coordinate 9,545 of NZ_JAFNJD010000033.1, read as the reverse complement.
GCTGATCAGTGGGATGCAACTCATGCAGCACCATACGGTCTTGCGGACGCAAATTCATATCAATCAATGCCGGAGACCCTGGATAAAACCCCAAGTCCTGATGGTTTTCATTAAAGTGCCGCACATTGTCCAAATATAGCTGTAGACTTTCTGGCAACTGGTTTTGCGACCACAAACGGCCCACACCATCCCGGTACTCACCAGTCTTTTCAGCGAACTCGTCATTCAGGCTATAACCACCGGCCCCGGCATGGGTGTCGATATAGACCAAGCCTTTATCTTTTTTCTGCAACAAACTCAAAGCCTGCAGTAACACCGCATGTTTCAGCACATCTGCATAGTTGCCAGCATGATAACCGTGACGATAACTGAGCATAATCACTTCCAACCTTAGAATTGAGGGCGGCATTATAAGATTCATTAACTGAAAAAGCACCTTAACAGCAGTTTCTACCGCAGACAGGCTTTGGCATAATGCGGCTAACATTGCAGTATCCGAGAAACTATTTGAACACCCCCGTTACCGCTGTCTATTTTGATCAAGACCAGCCACTGCTTGGCGAATTGCTAGCACCATATCCGCTGTTGTTTGACGCTGATGCTCCTTTTGAAATGGCGCTGATCGACGGCAAATTAAACCTGCTGAAACGCGATGAACCGAAGCTGGGCGGCGTACATGTTGATTTTACCAGCGGCACCGTGGCGCACCGACGTAAATACGGTGGTGGTCGTGGTCAGGAAATTGCCAAAGCGGCGGGACTCAAGCAAGGGGCTTGCCCAACCATATTGGACAGCACTGCCGGGCTAGGCCGTGATGCTTTTGTCCTGGCAAGCTTGGGTTGTCGAGTATGGCTAATTGAGCGCCATCCAATGGTAGCCGCGCTGCTGGCTGATGGTTTGAGCCGTGCCTACGCTGATGAAGAGATAGGCATCTGGATGCAACAGCGTATGCAATTACTTCCTTGGGGCACCAAGTTAACCAACATCAACCCGCAACAGTTGCCAATTGATGTGGTGTATTTAGATCCCATGTATCCGCATCGAGACAACAGTGCCCAAGTCAAAAAAGAGATGCGAGTGTTTCAGCATTTGGTCGGTGCTGATGACGACGCGGCCCAGCTGCTGCAACCTGCATTAACCCTAGCCAGCAAACGCGTTGTGGTAAAACGACCGGACTACGCAGAAAACCTCGATAACACCCCGCCGACACTGGTGATCGCCATGAAGAAAAATCGCTTTGATGTCTATGTTAAAGCGGCACGCCCTAATGAGGCTAACAGTCGTCTAGTGAAATAGTGGCGATTCATGTCAATCTAACCATAAGCTGACATAAAACAACCATAAGTTGACATAATTAAACCATAAGCTGACATAAATCTGGCTTTTTGAAAGTTAACAACAAAATAAAAATATTTAATTTCAATTAGTTGTAGATTATTAAAACCATAAGATGACATAATTTGCAACCTGCTCAAAATTTAGCTAGCTTAAGTAGCATTCGTAGGCATACAACTGAGCAATGCCACCATGTATATTCGCGATCTAAGAAAGGCCTCACCGAACAAGAATGTTTTCAAATTTGCCAGCACCAAGAATGGTGAAGCAGTGCTTTGTGAAAGCTCTTTGGAGTTTGATGCTTGTTTTCATCACGAATATAACGACCACGTAATATCCTTCAAAAGTCAGCCTGAAGGGTTTCGATATATGTTCAATGGAAAATCTCTCCCCTACACACCGGACATGTTGTTAGAGCTCAATGACGGCTCGTGTTGTTTTCACGAATACAAGCCATTTAGTCGTACTCAAGATTTTGAGTTTAAACAAAAATTTGATGCAAAGAGAGTCGCGGCCCAAGCTATTGGGATTCCGCTGTATTTGATCACAGACAAGCAGATTCGAACTCATGTTACTCTCGATAATCTTAAGCTCATTCATCGCTACAGTGGTTTTTATGAAACGACAGAAATACAGAAACAACTATTGCAACACATAGCAAATTCCGGTGGAGAGTGCTCACTTTCTTCATTAACACGTCAACTTAAACTTAGTACTGCTGACGCACGACGTATTATGTTAGAGCTAATGAGTCAGCGGCGTATCAGTACCGACATTCATAGCCAGACACTCATGTCTGACCCATTATTGAGTCTGTGCCAATGATGGATTTCAAGGATGAATTTGATCCATCGCAACTGACATCGCAGCAAACGCCAGCTCAATATATCAAGCTTGATAATGCCGTCATTCTACCAAGAGATCTGCAGACCTATTCCAAAGATCAGCAAGCCCTCGCAACCAAAAAGCTAATACTGCTTTCACAAATTGAAAGTCGTTTATCTGGTGGCTGGACTGAAAAAAATCTCACACCGATTCTTAATGAATTGTTTAAAGATGATCATGAAAATTGCCCCAGTTGGCGGACTGTTACACGCTGGAACAAGGCGCTAAAGGATACCCAAGGAAGTGTTTCGTCACTCGCAGAGCAGCATCATCGAAAGGGGAATAGAACCGCCAAGGTGACAGGCGATGAACCTTTTTTTGAAGAAGCATTATCTCGCTTTTTAGACTCAAAGCGCCCAGCTATCGCTAGAGCTTATGAGTTTTATAAAGACAGAATTATTATTGCCAATGAACATATTGTCGAAGGTAAAATCCCGATAATCTCATACACATCATTTGCCAAACGGATTAGAAGCCTGCCACCTTACGAACAAGCTTTAACTCGATTTGGTAAGTTCAAAGCCGACCAATGGTTCTCATATTGTGCTTCACACGAGTCACCTACTCGAATCTTACAACGTGTGGAAATAGACCATACTCCACTAGATCTTATTGTAATTGATGACAAACTACATATCCCGCTAGGGCGTCCCTATCTAACGCTCATCATCGATGTATATAGCGGCTGTATTCTTGGATTTCATATCAGCTTCAATCCCCCATCATATGACTCAACCGCCAAAGCGATCAGCCACGCCATCAAACCGAAAGACCTATCACACCTTAATATTGACCTTAAAAATGAATGGCCTTGCTACGGTAAGTTCGAAACATTGGTGGTCGATAATGGCGCTGAATTCTGGTCAAAAAGCTTAGAGCTGGCATGTAAAGACGCTGGTATCAACATCCAATACAATCCTGTTAGAAAACCATGGTTAAAACCATTTATCGAACGCTTGTTTGGGGTTATTAATCAGCTGCACCTTTCTGAGATGCCAGGGAAAACATTCTCCAATATTTTCGAAAAGGGTGACTACAATTCGTCAAAAGATGCCGTAATTCGCTTTTCTACTTTCATTAATGAATTCCATCGATGGGTAGTCGATGTCTACCATCAACAACCTGATTCACGCCAAACACGAATTCCAATAATGAAATGGAGAGAAAGCTGTAACATCCTCCCGCCGCCAATGATGACCCCAAACGATGAAATGCGCTTCAATGCCATCATGGGAAAAACGGTTACGCGAACACTCACTAGAAATGGCTTCACTTTAGACGGACTTAGATACGATAGCACTGCATTAGCTGACTATCGAAAGCAATATCCACAGAGTCAAAAAACTAGCCAAAAGACAATTAAAATCGACCCTGATGATATTGCAACCATCAAAGTTTTTCTGGAAGAAATCGATGGATATCTGGATGTTCCTTGCGCAGAGCATCTAGCAGACAATAAAACGAGCTGGTATCAGTACAAAACGATTCGCAAACATCACAAACAGGTCATTGCAGCACAAGTCGATGAACTCAACCTTGCTAAAGCAAGGATGACCATCAAAGAAAATATTGCTCAAGAGCAAACACTCCAAACCTCACAAAAAACAACCAAACTACAGTCCGCGAAGAATCAAGCTCGACTAGCCAATATCAGTGATAAAAAACCTACAACTATAGTCCCAGAGTCATCAAAGCCGCTTTCTAATACCCGAAACGCAACCAAGCCTGACGTCTTTTCGTCTTGGGATGATGACAGCGACGACTTAGAGGCGTTTTAATGGCACAACTATTGAGTGAACATCAAATACAATTGCTCAATCAGTTTAGCGACTGCCTCGTTGAGCACACTCAGGTAAAGCAAATATTTGAAGATTTTGATCAGTTGAGAGCGAGCCGGTTATTCCATTCTGATCCGCAATGCATGCTACTGACAGGCGATACTGGCGTAGGGAAAAGCCATTTAATTAATCACTATCAGAAGCGCGTAGCATCTTCGCAAACGGCATCGCGCACTAGCCACCCAATTTTGGTATCCCGTATTGCCAGTGGCAAAAGTATTGACCACACATTTGCTCAAATCCTGTCAGATTTGGAGTTGTTTGGTAGTCATCGCAGAACAGTACAACGGGGTTTGCAACGAGATTTAAGGAAAGATATCGTCAAATGCTTAATAAATGCGAACGTTGAATTGCTAATCATCAATGAATTTCAGGAAGTCATTGAATTCAAGTCTCCTCAAGAACGCCAACTCATCGCCAACGCTTTAAAATATCTCAGTGAGGCCGCAAAACTACCAATAGTTCTTGTGGGGATGCCTTGGGCGGACAAAATTGCAGATGAGCCTCAGTGGTCATCACGATTAATACGAAGACGGCAGCTAAGCTACTTTGATATCACCACGGATGAAGCGCAGAAATACTTCAGACGGTATCTCAAAGGACTTGCTAATCACATGCCTCTTGAAATAAAACCGGCTATAGAACAGGCCCAATTCGCCATACCGCTATTTGCTGCAAGTAAAGGCGAAAACCGCATACTCAAACACCTGCTAACAGAAGCATTGCGCCATGCACTGCTACACAACTCTTCGGCACTAGAAAGAGAACATTTTATTGCCGCGCATGATTCACTATTTGGTCCTTCACAATCTAATCCTTTTAGGGAGGCCCCTGATAAGGTGAAGTTTTCACGCGTAGCCAAGGCCTCATACTACAACCCCAATGCGCTTTCTCAGGACGATTTAATCGTTTCACGTCAATACACTGAAGCAAAACGCACGTTGCAAGAGTGGATAGCTATTACTTAACCTAAAACGAAATTGCCCCAAAGCTTGTTTCGAGTAATCAAAATGTCGACTCATACGTTTGTTCGTTGGCCTAGTTTGAATAATGGTGCGAAGTGTTTCTCGCACAAGATATTAATCATTGATTTCCGTGTTTAACTATTGACCAGAATGAAGTGATACTACAAAGTAGTCTATAGAAATCAGTCGCTTTTAGTTAGTTCAAGTATCGCATGATAAAAATAATAACTTCTTTTAGACATCTACTTTCAAGCTGGCTCCGCTATGCCATTTCATGGCTTGAAAGTTTTGAGCATCCTGATAAAGAACGATCTAAATTCGTAGACCTCGCGCCAACTGATGAAGCCGACAAAGCCGGTGTATATTCCGAAGCGATTTTGTATGCAACGAACAATGCAAAGGTATCCAATATTGCTCTAACCGGTCCCTATGGATCAGGGAAAAGCAGCATAATCCAAACCTTTTTAAAGAAATATCGGCGGCCAGTGCTTCAAATATCTCTCGCATCCTTCGCACCTGAGGCTGATTCAACAAATCCGGTGAACCGTCAAGAGATTGAGAGAAGCATCCTGCAACAAATATTGTATGGTGCAGACGCAAACAAACTTCCTCTGTCGAGATTCAAAAGAATTCAGTCGCCAGGCTTTTGGGCGTGTCTAAAGTCTCTTTACATAATGCTTGGAATCCTCGCGCTTTGGTACGTGTTCCGTCATCTAGAAGATGTCATCAGCGGTAAATATTTTGTTCCTTTCGAGCCCAGTAATTGGGTTAATCTGGGAATATTCTTGCTTGCGGCAACATTCCTCTGGGTGACAGTGCATCACTTTTATGTGGCAAGTTTCGGTCTATCACTCAAAAGCATCTCGTTGAAAGACGTTGAGATAAAGCCTGCATCTGATGATCAGGCTTCCATATTGAATCGCCACTTAGACGAAATAATCTACTTCTTCCAATCAACCAAGTATGAGCTTGTAATCATTGAGGATTTAGACCGATTTAACAATGCGGATATTTTCGTCACACTGCGCGAAATTAATAGCCTCGTGAATGAGAACGCAGGTGTGAAACGCGCTATCAAGTTCCTCTACGCTCTGCGTGACAACATGTTTCTCAATACCGACCGAACCAAGTTCTTTGAATTCATTATCCCCGTCATACCTATCATTAACACATCGAATTCTATCGACATGGTACTAGATCAGGGAAAAAGACTTGAGCTCGACGGGCGCCTAGATCGGCAGTTTCTAAGAGAGGTCTCACGATATTTAAACGACCTGAGGTTGATTCGAAACATCTTTAATGAATATGCCATTTATGTGGCCAATTTGGAGACAGACGGAGAGAATCTGCTTGATGTAAACAAGCTGCTTGCGATTTTGATCTATAAAAACGTTTATCCAAGTGACTTTGAACAACTGCACCGCGGCGCAGGTAACCTTAGCAAAATATTGAACTTAAAAGATGAACTTATTGGGGCTGCTGAAAAGACGTATAGGACTGAGCTCTCTGGACTTGAAGAACAGCTTGAAATCGCAGAGCGACAAACTCCCTCGGACCTGAGAGAGCTGCGGCAAATCTATGCAATGGCTGTGATTGAGAAACTTCCAGCGAATACTGTCAACGTTAGTCATGATCAGAGGGCATGGTGTTCACTTCCTCAACTTCCTAGTCACGGTGCATTTGATGACCTATTTGGGGCTAGACGTCTGTTCTACCGAAACAACTATAATAATCAGCAAGAAATCGATATTTTAAAATTGCAACGCGAGGTTGATCCTCAGCAATCTTACCTGCAACGTAAGGAGATGATCGAAAGTAAGGCCACCGAGAATAAGAACAAAATCTTGCGTAGAATAAGTGAGCTAAGATCAAAAATTGCAACCCTACGTACCACTGAGCTCCACGAGTTACTGCGTTTGAATACCAATAGCCTGCTGAATCATTTTGAAACTTTCGGGGGAAATGGCGATCTTGCCCGTTTTCTGCTTCTAGAGGGCCATATTGACGATACATACTATCAATACATCTCACTCTTTCACTCGGGCCGTTTATCGCCGAATGACAACAAGTTTTTGATCAAAATACGAGCGTTTGAAACACCAGAGGTGAGTTTTCCTCTGGATAATCCACAAGAAGTTATTGCTGCTATGCGAAGTGAAGACTTCAGGCAAAGCTATGTATTGAACATCACGCTGGTTGATACTCTTTTGAGTGAGCGGATTAGATACAGTGGCCAAATAAAGAAGCTTTTTCTATACCTCTCTACGAAGTTTGAGAGCTGCGAGAGTTTTTTAGATGCCTATTACAACAATGGCAGCGATGTTGCCGGACTTATTTCAGGACTAGCCAATACATGGGATGGTTTTATTCCTGCAGTTATAGCTAGCCCCAACAACATCTCCCACATCACTCAATTGGTCGCCAGCCTGCCTGAAAAATCGCTCAAAATGCTATCAAAGGATTTTGAAGATCTACCAGAATTTGTGTCGGTTCATCTTCCAGAAATATTGGTGAATTTACCTGAACTAGCACCGAAACGTCTTACATGCCTGGATTTTGAAGTTAAAGATCTAAATTCCATCAAAGAACACTCTGAAATTGTACGTACGATGTTCGAGAAAGGGCTTTATGAACTAACTATGTCGAATTTGGAATACATCTGGCAAGTGATTTTGGGAGAGAAGGATCTTGAGCCACTACGAACGATGAACTTTACGGCTATACGTTCGACGAATAATGAAATCTTAATGAAGCGGATCGAGCTCGATTTCGATTACTACTTTACAAATATACTTTTGGCTCTCTCAGAAAATACTAACGAGGATGCTTCAGCTATCCTAAAAGTGATTCAATGCGATACTTTTGAACAAGATGATATTGAGGTGTTTCTTGAACTGCAAACGACCTTCCTTCCAACTCTAGAGGCTGTGCCTGAGAGGTTACACCCAATGTTGTTTCAATTAGGTACAATCGAACCAACTTGGGCGAACTGTCTTTCTTTCATTGAAAGTAAAATGTTCGAAGCAAATAGCCTAGTTGGATATCTTGATCGAGCTGCTGTTCGTAAAATTATCTTGGAACAACCCATGCCTAGTGATTCGGCTTCACTAAAGCTGCGCCAGTTCCTCGTCAATTCGGGTTCTCTGTCTGATGCAGCCTACAAAGAATATGCTCACGCTCTGCCGAATTCGTTTAAGAACCCACCAAATGAACTCGAGCCCAACAAGCTTCGCATCCTTATCGATGAGGGAAAAATCACCTTCACTAAGGAGAGTTTCAACAAGCTCGCTGACCACAGTGATTTACAGGTTCTGTTCGTCGCGGCCAACATCGATATGTATCTTATAGACCCAGACAACTATTCACTCGATGATAACTTCCTTGAGGAGCTTCTTCGAACACAAATTGATATTTTAGACAAGCTTAGGATAGTTGAGTTAATGGATCTAGAATCATTAGAGAGTCTTCCCAAACGTTCGGCACTCATCGGCCCAATTATTGATAAAGTCAACGGTAAGATATCGAACCTTAACGGGAGTATTATACAATCCCTGATAAGGTATTCTTCGCCCATAGCGACACAAATTTCACTGTTTAACAAATACCACTCTCTTTTGACCGATAGCGAAGTACGTAGTGTTTTAGTCAATCTACCCAAACCATTTTCCGAAATAAAAACTGGGTACAGCACACCTAGGTTGCATAACACTCCGGAAAATAAGGAGTTGGTCCAATGGCTTGATTTAAGAAACATTATTTCATCATGGAGAGAGGGAATTCTCACTGATGAAATTAAAATCAATCTCTATAGGCATTGATATGGGGACATCGTGTAGAAATCTAGTAAGCACCTAGATGAAAGCTTTTGTTGTGGCCGATAAAAATTGGCCGCAGGTTTAGAGCTTTTCCATACTTTGGGTAATCTGAAATGCCTTCATTAGTGTGAAAATCCTAACACGAAATTGTCCAATTACTTGTTGAATACGGAAAGAAAAAACGCCAGTTAGAACTGGCGAAATAAGTTGTTTTTATCTGCCTCTGCGGCAGTAGATGCATTAATTTAAACATCGAATCGATTGTTTTTATCTTCAGCTGCCTGTACGGCAGTTCATTAATCTCATTACAGTTTTCACCTCCCTTTATCTTAAAAATCATGTTGCAAAAGCAGTGATCACTCGTTGTCTAAATTCACCAAGTTTTAACTCATCGACATAGAATGAATCTGTTGCCAATTCTGTAGCCTTAGAAGAAGCCATAGGGCTATCCATCTGAATATCAGCAATGCTGGAAGATGGTTTAAGCGCGGAAAAACGAGAATGGTTGCCTTTGAACAAGGTGATATCGGATATTGCAGCATCCGCTCTAACAAACATGCATGATTGGGGAATATCTCGCTGCGTATTCCGGCGAAGTTGAACGGCTATTCTGATTGAACGTGAACACCTTGCTCCCTAACGCAAGCTTACTTTAACTGTTATCTCCTAAGTGTTCACGTTCGATGTTTTCCCCTGTGTGTTTGCGC